>JAPSGG010000110.1:355-6007 GCA_031177845.1 Chromatiales bacterium | reverse complement strand
CTTCAACCGCTGGATGTGCTCGACGGAGCGGTCGGTGATCGACGTGTTCGACAGTCGCAGCTCGCCGATCGGCTACCGGCGCGATGTTTTGCGCCACATACCATAAAAATAGTGGGTCCACAGCACCGCAGTGAAGCGAGAATACAAGGGCTGGCGCACGCGCAAACTAGCCCTGGGACAGGATGCGAGACTTCCCTCGTTCGGGCATGCAGGGTAAGCCATGAGGCTACGTACACGCCGCCAGAGCAGCAGTCCATGTCTAGGGGGCACCGGCCGAAGCCACGCCAGTTGCCCAGTCAGCTTGAAGTTTGGACGGCGGAGACACTCGTCGCAGTTAGCGTTCGCCGCTGTGGCCGCCGTAGAAATCGAGGGCTTCAGTGAGACGAAGCGGGAGCCGGCCTGTAAGCCGGGTTCTGTCGAGGACAGCCATTCATCTGGGATGTACGTCACCGCACATCTCTAGCGACCTACCCGGGAGCGGTGCGGGCCACACGCGACAGCCAAGCTGCCTGCTCCCCTATTTGGTCTTGCTCCAGGTGGGGTTTACCCTGCCGCCGATGTTACCACCGGCGCGGTGCGCTCTTACCGCACCATTTCACCCTTACCTCGCGGCTTAAATGAGCACGAGGCGGTATATTTTCTGTGGCACTTTCCGTAGGCTTGCGCCCCCCAGGCGTTACCTGGCACCTTGCCCTGCGGAGCCCGGACTTTCCTCCCCGCCAACTGCTCGTGCCATGTGTAGCGTCGAAGCCATCCGTTGGAAACACCTTTCACCGGTCGGATATGCAAAACAGCGGCGGAGCGGCTGCCCGGCCGACTCCCACAACACAATAGTAGCACGACGGCGGCGATCAAATCTGGCATGGCACAGATGGCGAGCCGCCCATCCTCCCCTTGTACAAGAACTAGCCACCCGTCCCGCGCAGCGGTGCACTCCATCGCGATGTCCATTCGCATCCCTCAGGAGCCCTGGTAAGGTAAGACTCACTTCTGAAACGGTAAACTCGTCGAAAGGCGGGGACACAAAGCCGCGGATCTATAGTCTCTTGTGTGAAGGCTATGATCGCCGGGCTGCTAGAGAACGATAGCACTGCGTAGGTGGGGTCTGTTGCCTTTTAGAAGGTGAACGGATCGCGACCTGAACAGCCGCCTGAATGACTGGGGGGCGAATACATGGACAGGCCGCTCTGTGCGGTGGTGCTGGCCGGTGTGGCTGCGTGTCTTGCCGGATGTGGCGGTGGCGGTGGCGCCGAAGCTTCATCCTCCTTCGATCCCCTTGGCAGTTCGCGACCTTCATCGGGACAGCCTTCTGATGGAAACACGAGCCCGGAGGAGCCATCTCCGGACAATGCCGGTACCAATCCGCAACCAGGCAATGGAGGCGGCAATCCACCGCCGGATGACGGCGATACCGAACCCGAGCTGGGCGGCCCCACCAAGCTTACGCTCACGTGGGAACCGAGCCCCGAGCCTGTCGTCATCGGGTATCATGTCTACTATGATGCGACGCCCGACCGTCATCGGATGGAACTGCTAACAATTCCAGCCATTCTGAATCTGGCCACCCCTTCCATCGAATTCGATATCCTGCGTGACCTAGGCGCGTTACCGGGGCAGGATGTCTGCTTTCGGGTCAAGGCGTACAGCCTCGTGTCTGAGTCCGATCTCTCTCAGGAAGTATGCGCCATCATCTGAGACTTTTTGGAGCCGCTGAGGGACTACACTCGACTGCTGCCGCGCGGACGCCGTCGCGCCAGTGGTAACATCAGTCCAAACACCGACTGACGTTACGAGAGATCAACTGTGTCTTGATATCGATCCGTAACAGCGGTGACAGAGATGACGAAATCAGCGTGCTTGCGCCGTTGCATGCCACGCCGTTAAGTTTTACGGCTCACAGATTTACGACTTGACGATCAATCCCAGCGGTCGTCACGCACCTGCAAGATACCGTTTTCGATACGCACAGGAAAGACTGCAACCGGCTCATAGGCCGGCGGCGTCAGCGCCTCGCCGGTTTCTATACTGAAGCGCGCACCGTGCCGGGGACACTCAATCTGGCAGCCTTCGATCTCGCCCCCGGTCAACACCCCGCCGTCGTGGGTGCAGACGTCTTCGATGGCATAAAACCGGCCGTCGCAGTTGATCACTGCGATCTCCACGTCATCGATATCGACCACGCGGTAGTCGCCGAGTCCGACTTCATCGGCTTTGGCAACGTCGATCCAATCGCTCATTGAGATCTCCGGCGATTCGTTCGTCCTTCTACCGATCGTTTGAAATTCTGGGGACGTTAGAACGCGCGATGGTGCGCACAACGATTCAATGTTGACGCCCCTACGGACCCCGCGCTCTCGCACGCCGATGTCTTCACGCTCTTATACTTCATACGCTCTTATACTTCATAACATATTCAACTCAAGCCTGGCCGCCTCGGACATGCGGCTCTGGTCCCACGGCGGATCCCAGACGAGTTCCACACAGGCATCCGCTACCCCCTCAACCTCCTTGATCGCACATTCCACAGTACCTGGGAAGGTCTGTGCCACGGGGCAACCTGGCGCGGTTAGGGTCATCTGTACAGAAACGTTGCGATCCTCATCGATCTGCAGGTCGTAGATAAGCCCCAGATCGTAGATGTTCACCGGGATCTCGGGATCGTAAACTTTGCGCAGCGCCTGAACGATTCGATCCTTCAGCGTACCGTCATCCGCCAGTGATGGTTCGCGCAGCTCGGTTTCGGCCTGTTGTTGCGCCCTGTCGATCCAGTTCGTAATCATTTTAGCTCCAGAGCCATAGCGGCTATTCCGTCGAGACCCACTCTTCGCCCTCCAGCGCGGCATGCATCGTGTGCCACGACAATGTGGCGCACTTGACGCGCGATGGATAGGCCCGCACCCCGGCCAATACCGCGATCTTTCCGAGTGCCTCCAGGTCCGACTGCGGATCATCCTTGGTCACTGCTTCGTGGAAGGCATTGAACAACCGCTCTGCCTCCTCTACCTTTTTGCCTTTGAGCATCTGGGTCATGATCGAGGCGGACGATACTGAGATGGCGCAACCCGAGCCCTCAAAGCTGACATCCCTGACGATGCCCTGTTCATCGACCTTCATATAGACGGTTAGTTTATCGCCGCACAGCGGATTGACGCCGACCGCCATGCGATTGGCGTCCTCCATCCAGCGAAAGTTACGCGGATTCTTGTTGTGCTCCGCGATGACCTCCTGATAGAGCGCGCGCAGGTCGGACATCAGCCCAGTACCTCCCTCACCTTGTGCAATGATGCGATGAATGCATCGATCTCTTCGCGGGTGTTATAGAGCCCAAATGACGCGCGCGTCGTGGCCGGCACCTTGAAGTGATCCATCACGGGCATCGCGCAATGGTGCCCAGCGCGCAGCGCCACGCCCTCGTGGTCGACGATCGTGCCGATATCGTGGGGATGTATACCCTCCAATTCGAACGATAGGATGCTCGCCTTGCGCGCAGCGTTGCCGATGATTCGCATGCCGGGCAACTCGGCGGTGGCCTCGGTGGCGTAGCGTAGCAAATCATCCTCGTGGGCGGCGATATTGTCCAAACCCAATTCTTCCACGTAATTGATCGCCGCCGCCAATCCGACCGGACCGACGATGTTAGGCGTACCGGCCTCGAACCTCGTTGGTGGTTTGGCGTAGTCGGAACGTTCGAAGGTCACGCGCCGGATCATCTCGCCGCCGCCCTGATAAGGCGGCATCGCGTCCAGCAGCTCATAACGCCCGTACAGCACGCCGACGCCTGAGGGCCCGTAAAGCTTGTGGCTGGAGAAGGCATAAAAGTCGCAGCCAAGATCTTGCACATCCACCCGCATATGCGGCACTGCCTGCGCGCCATCCACCAACACCTTGGCGCCCATCGCGTGCGCCATCTCGACGATGCGCTTGACCGGATTGATCGTGCCGAGCGCGTTAGACACGTGCACTAGCGCCACGATCCGCGTGCGCTCATTCAACAATCGCTCGAACTCCTCCATCACCAGTTCGCCGGTTTCGTTGATTGGCGCCACACGCAATTTCGCCCCGGTCTGATCCCGCAACAACTGCCAAGGCACGATATTGGAGTGGTGCTCCATCTCGGTAATCAGGATCTCGTCGCCGCTGTGAATATTGGTGCGCCCGAAGCTCGACGCAACCAGATTGATGGCCTCGGTGGTGCCGCGCACGAACACGATCTCGCGCGGATCGGCCGCACCGATAAATCGCTGGACTCTGGTGCGCGCGTCTTCGTAAGCCTTCGTGGCACGTTCGCTCAAGGTGTGCACGCCGCGATGAACATTGGCGTACGCATGCCGGTACGTCCAATCCATCGCCTCTAATACCGCGCGCGGCTTCTGGCTCGTCGCCGCGTTATCCAGATAGACCAATGGCTTGCCATTGCTGCGCTCGGCGAGGATGGGAAAGTCTGCGCGGATACTATAGACGTCGTATGCTTTGCTGCGATGGAGATACTCGCTCGCGGTGCTCATAAAATCTCCAGGGTAATTCATGCATGCAGGTCCTCGGTGGCCGGCAGACGCGTCCGGATCAGATCTTCCAGATGCGCGCGGATGGATCCTAGCCGCATGCGCGTGATCACGTCGTTGGCGAATGCGAAGGTCAGCAGCGCGCGCGCCTCCGGTTCTGGAACGCCACGCGAACGCAAATAATAAAGCGCGTCCTCGTCGAGCTGACCCACGGTGGCGCCGTGCGTACATTTGACATCATTGGCGAAGATCTCGAGCTGCGGCTTGGGATCGGCCTCCGCGTTCGGCGAGACCAACAGATTGTGATTCGATTGGTTCGAGTCAGTCAGCTGCGCATCCTTGTGCACGATGACTTTGCCATTGAAAACACCGCGCGACCAGCCATCGAGCACGCCCTTGTACAGCTCACGGCTCACGGCGCGCGGCTGAGCGTGGTCTATACGCGTGTGATTATCCGCGTGCTGGCGGCCTTTGAGCACATACAGGCCATTCAACGCGCAGTGCGCGCCCTCGCCCTCTAACCGGGTATTGATGTCGTTACGCACCATCCGTCCACCGAACGCCACATTGTGCGAGATAAAGCGGCTGTCACGGCGCTGATCGACGTCTATCGTGGCGATGTGGAACGCCTTGCCACCCTCTTCTTCCAGTTTGTAGTGCTCGATACCGGCGTTGGCGCCGAGGACGATCTCAGTCACGGCATTGGTCCAATATTCCATGCCGTCCGCGCCCGCGTAGTGCTCAATGATCGTCGCCTCGGCACTCTCGCCTGCGATGACCAGGTTGCGCAACTGCGCGGTACCGCCATCGGCGGTGCTCAGATAGAGGACGTGGATCGGCACCTCGATCACCGCGCCGGCTGGCAGATGAATAAACAACCCATCGCTCATCAACATGGTATTGATGGCCACGAACGGATTAGCACCCATATCGGCGTAGCGCGCAACCTGCGGTTCGATCAGATCCACGTGCTCAGGTAGCGCCTGGGCCAATGATTGGACAATCACGCCGGCGGGCACATCGGTAAGCCGGGACAAGGCCGGTGCGAGATGGCCGTTGACGAATACGAGCCGATGCCCGTGAAGGTCGCCCAGCAAGTATGGCTCGATGTCCTTTCCGGTAAGCGCGCCCGCGCTCGGCGCGAGCGCGC
>JAPSGG010000110.1:0-345 GCA_031177845.1 Chromatiales bacterium | reverse complement strand
CTATGGCTTCTATGACCTCGAGCTGGAAGCAATAGGCAACAGTATGAGCCGCATAGGCGAGCCGCCGCTCCTCACCACGGCCGAGCAAGGCTTTCCGACCGGCCGCGTGTCGGTGTACTTCCAATCTTCCCAGCGCCCGGTCGGAAAGCCTTGCTGCGAAAAACTCGCCGCAGCGCGGTCGCGCAGCCGCTGCATCCATGGCATGCCACTGCCGGGCATTGCAGCGCGCGTCAGGCGAAACACATCGAGATAACGAGCTATTGGATCGCCTGCGGAGCCCGGCCGCGGACCGAGTGCTTGGCCCGTGCTAATCACTGTCACTGGCTCTCTGTCGCTCTCCTGGTC
>JAPSGG010000109.1 GCA_031177845.1 Chromatiales bacterium | reverse complement strand
GCGGCTAAGTACCGCGTGCGCCGCCCCGCGACATGAGTAAAGTGTTCCGTGATCATCACGACGTGTACGCTCAGCGGCCCGCCGCCCGTAGTGCGGACTTCATGTCCCCACTAGGGGCGGTGGAAATCCTTCGAGATCTGAGACGAGTCTTGGTGCGCCCGGAAGAAATCGCCTCGCCCGCGGCATGGGCTTTCCCCCACAAATGGGGGAAAGAGAATTAGGATAAGCCGTGCGACTGGCCTTATTGAGTCATAGATTGGCAAACATCGCTCGTAAGTTTTTCAGACCCGCCTCGTAGACGCCCCGCACAGCCTGCTCCGCGTCGGATGCGGATGCGCCGGCTGGTTCAAATTCGCTAGACCATTCCACGCGGCAGCCCTTGCCGGAATCATCCTTGACGACCTTCAGTTCTGATACGTAATTGGCCACCGGCCATGGGCTGTCAACGATGGAGTAACGATACTTGAACGATTCGTCGTCGCTGCGCTCCAGCCGCTCGACGATCGTACCGCCGCCGAGCAGCTTCAGACGTCGCACCCGTCCGCCCTGTTCTAGCTCGCTCTTTTCGACCGCCGGATTCCATTCAGGCAGGGCGTTGAATTGGCCGATGAGTTCCCACACCTTTTCGGCTGGAACATTGAGCTGAGTTGTTGAATTTATCCTGGTGGCCCTGGGCGCCATTGTCGCCACCTCTTCGGCTGGGGCATTGCGTTGCTTCGTTGATGAGCTGCCCTTCGACTTCTTGGTCGACTTCGTTGCCATCGTTAACTACCTCTCTGAGTCAGTATAACCAGCAAGTTCAGGAGCGCTGGTCAGGGCTCCATCACCGCGACGGTGAAAGTACAGGTCGAAGCGTTGCATGAATCATTCCATCCCCTCGCGTGTGTAGCCGGAGGACTGGAATTCGACAGCGATCGTCGCCAAATCCTTGGGCACGTCAGTATCCGCTCGCGTCGCGGGGAGAGTGGAACTGCTTGAAAACGGAAGGACTAGGCCACCGTTGCCTACAGGGCGAGGGTTCCATCGGTATCGATTGGAGCCGACTTCAAATCCCCGGTTCGGTTGCGCAGCGTGCTCAACACACCGGCCGAGGTGCCCGACATCAACGAGCGCGAGTTTTGCAGCCGACGGTAAGCTTTGATGTCTCGAGTGTCGCGTGCGCTTACGCGCCGTAGTCGTTAGTATGTGCGCGCAATGGACGAACCGCATGTTAGACCGGCGACGCTGCGCGACGCCTTCGAGGCGCTACCGAGCTATGGTGCGCGCCCGGCCATTCGGGCACCCGGCAGACCGGAAGATGCGCAGCGCAGCTATGCCGATTTGAGCGAGCAAGCGCGGCGCCTGGCGCGTGGGCTGATCGAGGCGGGCGTGGAGCCCGGCGATTCGGTAGCGCTACTTGCTGGCACGCGCCCCGAATGGATTGTGGCCTGCCTGGCTGTGATCGCGGCCGGCGCGGTGATTGTGCCGCTGGATGAGCAACTGGGAGATGACGTGCTGAAGCACGTTCTGAGGGATAGCGCCAGCCGTTTCGTGTTCACGACCGAAGAAGGTGCGCAGCGATTAACGCTCCTGGAGATTCCAGCCACCATTGCCTTGCTCGACGCCAGTGACGATGCGCCGCAAAGCTGGCGGCGGTGGCTGCGCGACGACGGTTCGATCGCAGTCGAGGTTCGACCCGCAGGCATTGCCGCTTTGTTCTACACCTCAGGCACAACGGGTCCGCCCAAGGGCGTGCCGCTCAGTCACGCCAACCTCGCGTTTCAGATCCGCACTCTGGTTGCGGCCGACATAGTGCACGAACATGACCGCGTGCTATTGCCGCTGCCGCTACATCATGTTTATCCCTTCGTCATCGCGCTGCTGCTGCCGCTGGCGATGGGCCTGCCAATCGTGATGCCTCAGGCGCTGACTGGCCCACGCATTGTGGAGGCGATACGCGGTGAAAAGGTCACAGCGGTTGTGGGCGTGCCGCGCCTGTATGGCGCGCTATACACCGGCATCGAGGCGCAGGCGCGCGCCAGAGGCCGTCTGGCCGGCGCGGTATTCGGGACCAGCATCGGGTTGAGCACGTGGCTGCGAAGGCGGTTTGGGCTTCGCGCCGGGCGTCTCCTGCTGCGTCCCTTGCACCGGCAGTTCGGGCCGAGCTTGCGTATCCTCGCCTGCGGCGGGTCGCCGCTCGACCCGGAATTGGGCTACAAGCTGGAGGGCTTGGGCTGGCAGCTTGCGATCGGCTACGGGCTGACGGAGACCGCGCCACTTTTGACCCTCGATCCGCCCGGCAAGGTCCGCATGGGCAGTGTGGGCCTGCCGGTTCCCGGTGTGGAGCTGCGTATCGACACCAGCGCCTATCCGGGAGAAGGTGAAAACGCACGGCAGTCGGGGCAGGGGGAGATCCTGGCTCGCGGGCCCAATGTCTTTGGCGGTTACCGAAACCTGCCCGAACAGACCGCCGAGGCCTTCACCGCGGACGGCTTCTTCCGCACCGGCGATCTGGGCTACTTTGACACTGACGGGTATCTGTACGTCACGGGCCGCGCCTCGACCCTGATCGTCACCCAAGGCGGCGAGAACGTGCAGCCCGATGAGATCGAGGCGGCTTACCAAGCAGCCTCTGCAATCCGCGAGATTGGCGTGCTGCAGCAGGGCGAACGTCTGGTCGCGGTGATCGTGCCGGAGCCGGAGGCAA
The DNA here is from genome assembly GCA_031177845.1 of Chromatiales bacterium. GTDB lineage: Bacteria > Pseudomonadota > Gammaproteobacteria > JACCYU01 > JACCYU01 > JAPSGG01. The sequence goes on along the minus strand of JAPSGG010000109.1, from coordinate 3,326 downwards.
TCGGCGCTCAATCGCCCGACGACATCGAGGCGGCAGTGCGCCAAGCGGTGCATCGCGGCTCTAGGCAACTGGCCTCTTATAAGCGCATCTCGCGCTATGCCATCACGCGCGAATCCTTGCCACGCACCCGGCTGGGCAAGATTCAACGGCACTTGCTTGAGGCCCGCTATGAACAAGCCATGCGCGAGGGGTCGGGCGCAAGCGAAACGGGCCCGCTCTCGCCGGAGGAGATGTCCGATCAGGACCGCGCGCTGCTGGAGAATCCAATTGCGCGCCAGGTGTGGCAATGGCTCGCCAAACGGTACCCTGACCAGCGCCTGACGCCGGATTCCAATCTGCGATTGGATCTAGGCATCGATTCGCTGTCGTGGCTGAACGTGACCATGGAGATCGGTCAGCGCTTCAATCTCGACTTGAGCGAGCGGGCGGCGGCCCGCATCGAGACTGTGCGCGACCTGTTAACCGAGGTGTCGGGACAGGCGCAATCCGGCCAGCAGATCGCCCACGTCGCGCCGCTGGAGCACCCGGAGCGAGTCCTTACTGCGGCGCAACGCCGCTGGCTAGAGCCGCATGGCGTGTTTTCGGAATGGCTCGCGCGCGGTCTCGATTACATCAATCGCGCGGTGATGCGCGGCGCGTTTCGATTGCGCGCGCAAGGAATTCAAAATCTGCCGGAGCAGGGGCCGTTCGTCATCGCGCCCAACCATGTGAGCTACCTCGATCCGTTTGCGGTGGCCGCCGCGCTGCCGGCTGCGTGCATGCGCGAAACCTACTGGGGCGGTTGGGTAGGGGTGGCATTCAATAGCCGTCTGACGCGCGCGTTCAGCCGCATCGCGCACGTCCTGCCGATCGATCCCGACCACGCCGCCGCGTCGAGTCTCGCCTTTGGCGCCGCGGCACTCAAGCGCGGGTGCAGTCTCGCGTGGTTTCCCGAAGGACAGCGCTCGACAACCGGCGAGTTGCTGCCTTTCAAGCCGGGCATGGGCATGCTGCTGGATCATTTCCGGGTGCCGGTGGTGCCGGTGTCCATCCAGGGGACCTTCGAGGCGTTGCCGCACGATCGATTCTGGCCGCGGTTCGTACCCATTACGGTGACGTTTGGCGCGCCCTGCAGCCCGTGCGATCTGGCGCAAGAAGGCGAAGGGGATCAGTCCTACGAGCGGATCATGTCCGCATTACGCGCCCGCGTCGTGGTGCTTGGGGATGAGGTGCAGTGAATTTCCCTGTCATCGTCCAATGTAGGTCGCGTGCCCCAGCAGTGGTCTCGCGCTAGATTGGTTGGAATTCGCTGCGAACATTGCACATTGTGGCGACCTGGCGCGGTATGCCGCGTTCGACCTGTGCGTATGTATTTGCTACAAGGGCGATGTAATTATTACAACCTCGGGGCCGCGTCGTGTCAGCGCGCCCAGTTGACAGGCGCGCACCGCATGAGTTTCATGGCCGATCCTTCCTGAATGCCCCCGGCGTGGGTCCGCAAAGCGGCACGCGAATTGCTGACAGTCCCCTAAGCGCGCCTGTAACCGCGCACAGCATATTTGCGCCGCAGCGCTATACCTGCGCCGCCCGCTAGGCGGGATTGAGAGCAATCGCGCTCATTAAGGTCGAGGCGGGACCGCATACTGGATCACCACAAAGCCAGCAGGAGGTGTAACGATGGCACATCAACTCCCGGAACTCCCCTATCCGAAGAATGCGCTCGAGCCGCACATCTCGGCCGAGACGATGGAATACCACCACGACAAGCATCACAAGAAGTACGTCGACACGGTGAATCAACTGATCGAGGGTACGGACCTCAAGAACGCTTCTCTGGAAGAGATCATCAAGAACACCGACAACGAAAAGCTCTTCAACAACGCGTCGCAGGCTTGGAATCACAATATGTTTTGGCAGTGGATGAGCCCCGATGGCGGTGGCCAGCCACAGGGTTCCCTGGCCAAGGCTATCGAGAAGGACTTCGGTTCGTTCGAGGGTTTCAAGAAGCAGTTCAAGACCACCGCCACCGACCTGTTCGGCGCGGGCTGGACCTGGTTGGTCAGGGATAAGAACGGCAAGCTCGCGGTGCGCGATTACAAACATGCTGCCCGCAATCCCCTGATACAGGGTGAAACGGCACTGCTCGGGCTGGATATGTGGGAGCATGCCTACTACATCGACTATCGCAACGTCAAGGCGGACTATGTCGACCACTTCTGGAATGTGGTGAACTGGGACTTCGTGGCGAAGAAACTGGGAGCCTAGAGACGAGTGCCGCGGGGGCCTGTCATGATTGAAGGCGCGCCTAGCGGGTCGGTGCCCGTGCAGGGTTGGCAGCCCGATGAAGGTGGCGCCCGCGTCAATCTGGGCCAAGGCGAACGCCTGGCGTCCACGGTCGGCGGAGGCCTGCTCGCGTTGTGGGGGCTCAGCCGACTCTCGCTCAGTGGGCTGGCGTTGGTGTTAAGTGGTGGCGCGCTCATGTATCGCGGCATGTCCGGCCATTGTTTTGTGTACGAGAAGCTCGGTATCGGCACCACTACGATGGGCGAGGCGCTCACGCCCAGCGAGATCAGGATTGCATTGACCATCGCCCGCCCGCGCGATAGGGTCTATGCGGCATGGCGCGATTTCGAGCAACTACCGCGCTTCATGCACCATCTCGAGTCGGTGACGCGCCTCGATGAACGGCGTTATCACTGGGTCGCGCGGGCGCCAGCCGGCGTGGGAACCATCGAGTGGGACGTTGATCTGGTCGAGGATCGTGTGAATGAATTGATCGCTTGGCAATCGGTACCCGGCTCGGAGGTTCGAAACTCCGGCTGGGTCAGCTTCCGGGATGCGCCGCAGGCGGGCGCCACGGGAATGTACGTCGAACTATTGTACCGGTCTGCCGGCGGTGAATTGGGCGCTGCTTTAGATCGTTGGCTTACACCGGTCACGCGACAGTTGATCGAGGAAGACATCCGCCGCGTCAAGCATCATATAGAGTCCGGTTTTAGGAACAACGTATGAAGGCCAGCCATATCGACGTCAACGGCATCCATATACGCTGGTTGGAGGCGGGCGCCGGCCAGCCGCTGGTGCTTCTGCACGGCATCCCGACCTCGCCGGGGCTGTGGCGCCACGTTGTCCCGCTGATTGAAGGCGCGCGCTGCCTGGCGTGGGAGATGGTCGGCTACGGCGCTTCCATTCGCGAGGGGCATCGGCGCGATATCTCGGTCGCGCGGCAAGCGGATTATCTTGCCTCGTGGATGCAGGCGATCGGCATTGATAAGGCCGTGCTAGTAGGTCACGACCTGGGTGGCGGCGTCGCGCAGATCTTCGCCGTGCGCCACCCGGAGCGGGTG
>JAPSGG010000377.1 GCA_031177845.1 Chromatiales bacterium | reverse complement strand
AACCGAGGCCGCCGCCGTGACCGCATTGGCGGCGCGCATCGACGACCGATTCATTCGCGCGTGCGAGCACCTCCTGGCTTGCGAGGGACGCATCGTGGTCATGGGCATGGGCAAGTCCGGGCACATCGGGGGCAAGATCGCGGCCACGCTCGCCAGTACCGGCAGCCCGGCTTTCTATGTTCATCCGGGCGAGGCGAGTCACGGCGATCTCGGTATGATCACGGCCAGGGACGTGGTCATCGCCATGTCCAACTCCGGCGAGACCGACGAGCTGCTGACGCTCGTGCCGCTCATCAAGCGGCTAGGCGTGCCGATGATTAGCATGACCGGCAATCCGGACTCCAGCCTGGCGCGGGAGGCTACTGTGAATCTCGACGTGAGTGTTGAAAAGGAGGCATGTCCTCTTGGGCTGGCGCCAACGGCCAGCACCACCGCCTTGCTTGTCATGGGTGATGCGCTCGCGATCGCGCTGCTGCAGGCGCGCGGCTTCAGCGCCGATGACTTTGCCCGTTCGCATCCGGCTGGACGGCTGGGAAAGCGGCTGCTGCTCCACGTCACCGATGTGATGCGCACCGGCGATCGCGTGCCGGCGGTAACTGCCGATACGCTCCTGTCCGATGCGCTGGTCGAGATCACCCGCAAGGGCTTGGGAATGACGACCGTGGTCGATGTCAATCAACGCGTCATCGGCGTTTATACCGATGGCGACCTGCGCCGCACGCTGGATAAGGCCATAGATATTCACGCGACGCCCATACAGGAGGTCATGACCCGCCATTGCAGGACCGCGCGCCCGGATCAACTGGCCGCGGAGTTATTGAAGATGATGCAGGATCATAAGATCAACTCGTTGCCGGTCATCGATGACCAAGGAATCCTCATCGGCGCGTTGAATGTGCACGACCTGCTGACAGCTGGAGTGCTTTGAGTGGAAGACGTCATCCGGCGCGCCGCGAATGTCAAGCTCGCCGTCTTCGACGTCGATGGGGTATTGACCGACGGCACGCTGTTATTCGGCGACGACGGCCAGGAGTACAAGGCCTTCAGCACCAAGGACGGCCACGGCATGCGCATGCTGCAGCATTACGGAGTCGTCATCGCGATTATCACCGGCCGCGACTCGAAAGTGGTGGAGCGACGCATGGCTGAACTGGGAGTCGAGCATGTGTTGCAAGGTCATCGCGAGAAGCTGCCGGCCTTCGAGCAGCTGCTGGGGCGGGTGGGTATGACTGCGGCGGAGGCCGCCTACGTGGGTGACGATGTGGTGGATATTCCGATCCTAAGGCGTGCAGGGCTGGCCGTCGCCGTGCAAGACGCCCATCCATTGGTTCAGCGTCATGCGCACTGGACGACCACCAGACCCGGCGGTCGGGGCGCCGTGCGCGAGGTCTGTGAGCTCATCCTGCAAGCGCAGGGCCGGCTTCAGCAAGCGATGCAGCACTATCTCATATGATCGTGCGGCTGTTGTTGTTGGTGGTGCTGATCGGCAGCACGGTCGCGCTGAGCGATTGGTTACGGGATCTGCAGAAAGAATTTCAGCCCGCGTCTAGCGCAAGCCCAGCGGGAGTGCCCGACTACGCTTTCCAGGAGGTCAAGCTTACGGTGATGGGCATGGGTGGCGAACCGCGCTACCGTATTGAAGCGCCCCGAATGGCTCATTTCTTGCTAAACGATAGCGCGAAGGTCACATCGCCTGAGGTCTGGTTTTATCGCGATAAGGGGCCTGCGGTGGAGTTGCGGTCGGAACTGGCCCGGATCGCCGCTGACGGCCGGCGCATCTGGCTGCTAGGCGAGGTCGAGATCGTGAGTCCGCCGTACGCCGGCCGCGCGCCGTTCATCGTGCATACCCGTAATGTGACCGCATTTCCCGCTTCTCAGAGAGCGCACACCGAGGCACCCGTGGCGGCAGTTAGCGGAGATGAGCGCCTGCAAGGCGTCGGGATGGTGCTCGACCTTGCCGCCGGTACGCTGGATTTGAAGTCGCGGGTGCGCGGAACCTATGTGCCGTAAGCGCCTCATCTCGCGCATCCTGCTGGCGGCGATGCTGACTTTGCCTGCCCTGTCCATGACTGAGCCCGATGATGCGGTGCAGCCGGTGCACGTGGAAGCGGACACTGCGGAGTTAAATCAAACCACCGGTGTCGGTGTCTATCGTGGAGATGTACGAGTCACGCAGGGCACCATGGTGTTAATCGCAGACCAAGTCACGGTCATCGCGCCGGGCTGGGAGCTGCAAAAGTTGGTCGCACAAAGCGCTACCCAAGGCGGGCGGGCCACCTTCCGCAAGCTCACCGACGTGGGCGATGAGATCATCGCTCATGCCCACCGTATCGAGTACGAGCCAGACAAGGGCCGGATCATGCTGCTCGGAAATGCAGCCTTGCAAAGGGCGGCCGACCGGTTCTCGGCCGAACGTATCGTGTACTATATCAACCGTCAGATCGTAGATGCGGGCGAT
>JAPSGG010000376.1 GCA_031177845.1 Chromatiales bacterium | reverse complement strand
GGTACAGCGCGCGATGGCGGCTAGATCACTTTCGGCGGCACAACGCACTCCGCTCATCGCGGCGGTGCCGAAGATGCTGTTCCCATTTCTGGTCATACTGCCCGGCATGATCGCGCTTGCGGTTGGTACAGGCTCGATAGCGTCTGTTGCCCAGGCTCCCGCCCCGGCTCAGGCCGCCGTCGATCCGACCTCGCTGAGCATCCAAGAGGATGAGGGCGGAGCGGCCAATCAAGCCGCCTCTGGCGAGACGGTCGGCCAAGGGATCATCCCACCGAAGATCAATAAGGCAACAGGACAGCCGCTGCATGACGAGCGAGGACGGGTAATACTCGATTACGACCTCGCCACCCCGATGATGCTCCTGCACTACTTCCCCGCCGGACTGCTCGGGTTGGGACTGACCGCATTGCTCGCGTCGTTCATGTCCGGGATGGCCGGGAATGTGACCGCCTTTAATACCGTCTGGACCTATGACATCTATCAAAGCTACATCAGGAAGGGGGCGAGCGACCAACATTATCTCTGGATGGGTCGCTTCGCGACCTTTTTCGGCATCGGGCTCTCGATCGCGGCCGCCTACGTTGCGAACGCCTTTAATAACATCATGGAGCTGTTGCAGCTCGTCTTTGCCTTCGTCAACGCGCCACTCTTTGCCACCTTTGCGCTCGGCATGTTCTGGAGGCGCACCACCGGTCATGGCGCTTTCACCGGCCTCGTCGCAGGAACGCTGGCCGCCACCGTTCATCACGGCCTTTCGCTCGCAGAAGGCGCCGTGGTCGGTGTGAAGGGCGGGTACTTCGGCGTCATGACGACTTATCCCAGCGAGCTGGCGCAAACCTTCTGGACCGCCATATGGGCATTTGTCACGTGCTTTGTCGTCACAATCGCCGTGAGCCTATTGACGCGTCCGCGACCGGATGGTGAATTGCGAGGGCTAGTCTATGCGCTGACGCCAAAATCCATAGAGACTGAGCGGGCGTGGTACAAGCGACCGGCGCTGCTGGGAGTCGTCGTTCTCGCGTTTGCCTTGTTGCTCAACATGATCTTCTTCTAAAGTCACCACTGTATCGATTCGAGCGAATGCGAGAAAGCCGACTTAAGCCGTCCTGCTCCCTCACTGCGTTCGGGATAAACTCCCGCGGAGGGATCGCTTTCTTGTAAAGAGATCCCTCCCGTCGGTCGGAACGCTAGGGCGGATCCCTCGTCGCGTCGCTCCTCCGAATGGCAAGCCCATCAAACCTTTCGTCTCTCACCACGTTGGAGAACAATATGAGCCTAGATATCAGAATACCGATCGGCGCGATGTTTTCGATCCTTGGAATGCTGCTCGTTGTATACGGCCTGATCACGATAAGCGACGTACAAGTATACGAGCAATCGCTCTCAATCAATGTCAATCTGTGGTGGGGTGCCGTTATGCTCGTCTTCGGCCTTGTCATGCTCTACTTCGGCCGGCGCGGCGGCGATTCTAGCGTTCACCTCGCAGAGGAATCAGCCGAAGCGCGCGCCGTGGAAGAACGTGAGCATCGTGCGGGTTTGGCGAGGGACTGATCACGCTGGAACGCTCAGCATTGCCGAGAATCGCCGTCCAGCGCGAATCAGTCCTGACCATGTTGATCGCGCTCGGAGGGCAACGCGATTTTCAACGTTGAGTCCGCAGTGCATAAGGACCTGTAGCGCATTGCCGCGGAGCCTATAAGATCAGTCGTAAGTGGCGCTACAATGACCAGAGCCGGCGAAACATGGTGCATGAGTTCGCCAAGATACCAGAAGACCGCAAGGCGAGTACCCTCAATGTCGAACACCACGCAGAAAGCCGCCGAGCAATTGGATGCACTGGCCTCTTACCTCGCTGAACGGCGCCCGATCATTTTGAAGGTCTGGCGTCGGGCCGTCGAGGAAGATCCAAGACTGCCCACCGCACCCACGCTCCCGCGCATCCAGCTCAACGATCACATCCCCGAGATCCTGGACGCCTTCGAGGGAATGCTTCAAGCCCGATCCGCGAAGGCGCGAAACGCGCGTGGAGAGGATCAGCAGGAGACCGCCGCGGATCATGGCGTGCACCGCTGGCAACACGGCTATCAGCTTCACGAGGTGACCTGTGAGTGGGGTCATCTACTCTCGTGCTTGATGGAAGAGCTGGAGAGTTACGCCGCCGCGCATCCTGATCTGGATGCGAACGTCATGCCGACGGCACGGCGGGCACTGGCGCAGTTGTGCCATGAAGGTGTCAGTGAGAGCACCGCGCAGTACTTCCGCTTGCAGCAAGCGGAGGCCGCAGGCCACGTCCATGATATCGAGCAGGCTCTGGCCCATCTGAATGGGCTGGAGCAGCAGCGCGGAATTTTGGCGCGAGGCCGCGCACGACCTTCGCGGCAATCTGGGGTTGGTCAAGACCACCACCACGGCCCTGACGGTGGAAGGCGTGCCGGAAGCGATGCGTGCCAAGCTGCTCAAGATGT
>JAPSGG010000108.1 GCA_031177845.1 Chromatiales bacterium | reverse complement strand
ATGCTCCGTCAACAAATGATACTCTCTGCGTGCTCCGCGTTCTCCACGCTTAAACCGCGCAGCGACGATCTCGCGTGCGCGTAGCCGCCCTAGGAGCGGAGTAAATTGAGATAAATGCGTTCGTCCTCTTCGCTGAAACAGCAGGCGATGATGCGCTCGAACCTGTCCTCGTAATCGCGCATGACAGATACCGCGATGGTGGCGGCCTGGTCTTTTGGAAATGCATAAACGCCGGTGCTGATGCCGGGAAAGGCGATCGTGCGTACCTGGTATTCCAGGGCCAACGCAAAGCTGTTGCGATAGCAGGACTCAAGCAGCGCCGGCTCTCCCCGATCCCCGCCGTGCCACACCGGTCCCACGGTGTGGATGATCCATCGAGCGGGAAGCTTAAAGCCCGGCGAGATGCGCACCTCGCCAGTCGGACATCCCCCCAGCCTGCGATTGTACGCCTTCAGCTCCGGCCCCGCCGCGCGGTGGATCGCGCCATCGACCCCGCCGCCGCCTAGCAGTGATTCATTGGCGGCGTTCACGAGGGCGTCGAGCCGAAGCTGCGTAATATCGCCACGAATCACCTCGATCATGGCTGTGGTTTACTTGATGACCTTCAGGCGCGGTTTGGCGGGCTTGGTCTTGCCCGGTTGCGGCGTCGGCGGTTGGGGCTCGTCTTCGCCGAACATCATGCCTTGGCCGTTCTCGCGCGTGTAGATGGCGAGAATGCTTTGCACCGGCACTACCACGTTCATCGGCTTGCCCCCGAAGCGCGCGTTGAACGTGACCGTGGTGTTGCCCAGCGTCAGCCCCTGCACCGCTGTCGGGCCTATGTTCAGCACGATCTTGCCATTCTCTCCGTACTGGCGCGGCACCTGCACTGCATCGTTGTCCATATCCACCAGCAGGTGTGGTGTGGTGCCGTTATCGACGATCCATTGATACATTGCTCGAATGAGGTAAGGACGGCTGGATGTCATGAGAGACGGTGTCCGGCAGAACTCAAACCAAAGCGCATTGGCAATTTCATCGCAATCGGCGCTGGGATGCAAACGCCGCGATGCATGTTCTTAACCACAGAAACCGTAGAGAATGGATGTTAGATGATGGCTAATCGCTCGCGTTGAATGCGGAAACGGTGCGGAGGATCGCTGGCGGGAGCCAGCCGAGCCGGACGTTATCTAACCTCTGCGATCTCTGCGGTTGAACCGGTCACCTTAGGAGGTTAGGTTACGGCCGCAGCTCCAGCTCGTGCTCGGAGAGGCTTTCGCGAAACGACGGGCGCGTGAAGATCCGATCGGCGTACCGCAGGATCGGACGCGCCTGCGTCGGGGGCAGGTCGATGCCGTAGCTCGGCAGGCGCCACAAGATCGGCGCGATGCTGCAATCGACGAGCGTGAACTCGTCGCTCAAGAAATATGGCTTGGCCTTGAACAAGTCCACGGAGGAGAGGACGCTCTCGCGCAGGACCTGGCGCGCCGCGCTGGATTTTTTCTCGCCGGTAGAGGCGAGGTCCGGCAGCAGGCCATACCAGTCGCGTTCGATATGATAGAGGGCCAGGCGGGATTTGGCGCGCGAGACCGGATCTACAGCCATGAGGGGCGGATGGGGGAAACGCTCGTCCAAGTACTCCATGATCACCCGCGCGTCGTACAGCACCAAGTCGCGGTCGACCAGCGTAGGCACGGAGTTGTACGGGTTCAGGGCCGCCAGGTCCTCGGGCTTACGATTGGGATCGATATATTCGATATCGACGGTGATATCTTTTTCCGCCAGCACGATACGGGTGCGATGACTCTGGGGATCCAAGGGATCCGAGAACAAGGTCATGCCCGATCTGCGGCTGGCGATCAACGACATGTCAGCGGTCCGGCCGGGATGGACAACCGCGCTGCCCAGCAGTGCAGGGTGCGTGGCGATTCAAGCCATGAACGCCCGCACATGGATGTGCGGACTGGGCCACGAGCGGAGCAGGACCGCGCGGCGGGGTGGGCGCTGCACCAGGAACGGGATGCGGGTGGCTGGCATGAATCAGAACACCACCCCCATCTTTGCGCTTTCCAGTCAAGGGGGAAGGCAGCGGCTGAAGGCGGCCAGAGATATCAGCCTCCCGCCCGGCGGGCGAGGGTTCAGTGCACATCCTTCCAGTATTCCTTCTTCAGAAGATACGACAACACCAGCAACACGATCAGGAACAGCATCACCCACATGCCCACGCGCAGGCGCGCCAGTCGCGCGGGCTCGGCCATGTAGGCCATGAAGGTTACCAGATCGCGCACCATGCGGTCATACTCTTCCGAGGTCATGAGGCCGGGCTGGACCAGTTCCAGGTGGTCTATCACCTTCTCTTCCCCGCCACGATCGTCATCTTCGTACACTGGCCTTTGCCCCCCTTGCAGCTGCGCCAGCACGTGCGGCATGTTCACGTTCGGATAGACCAGGTTGTTTACGCCAAAAGGTCGCGCAGGATCCAGATAAAAACTCCGCAGGTAGCTATATAGCCAGTCCACGCCACGCGAACGCGCGACCAAGGTGAGGTCGGGGGGTGCGTTGCCGAACCACCTTTTGGCATCCTCGGACCGCATGGCATTGGTCATGGTTTCGCCGATCTTCTGGCCGGTGAAGATCAGATTCTTTTCTACCTGGTCGGCGGTCAAGCCCAGGTCCTCGGCAAGTCGACTGTAACGCATGTAACGCGCCGAGTGGCAGCTCAAGCAATGATTGACGAAATACTTGGCGCCGCGCTGTAGCGAGGCTTCGTTATTGAGGTAGATCTCGAAATCCTCCACATGGGAGCCACTTTCGATGGCCGTTGCGACGGGCGTGGCGGCGAACAGCGCGAGCGCGGTTACGAGCCTCGTCCACATGTCAGACGACCGCCGCGCTTAGCTGCTCAGGCACGGGTTTATCCTGGCCTAGGCGGGTGAACAGCGGCAACAGCAGCATCACCGCGAGGTAAGCGACGGGGATCAGCAAGGCGGTGAACATCAATGATGCAGTCTCTTCGCTGTATCGCAGTACCAAGTCGAATAGGACGACTGCGATCAGGAGGGTGATGAACCAGCCGATCTTGAATGCTGCACTGCGCGGACTGCTATGGACCCATAGTACTGCGAAAAATAGAAAGTAGATATTGGAAAACCGCGCCGCCAACTCGGCGAGCAGCGGCCTCGCGGGTTCTGTGCCGAGATAACCCAGCACGATAAACGCGACCGCGAAGATGAGCAGGTTGAGTTTATGCAGCGGACTTCGATACCGCACTGACTTTATCGGATTGCGATCGATCCAGGGCAGGAAGAACAATATCAGCACCGCAGTTCCCATCGCGACCACACCCATGAACGGGTTGGGTACCGCGCGCAGAATCGAGTAAAACGGCGTGAAATACCAAAGCGGCGCGATGTGTTCCGGCGTGGCAAGCGGGTCCGCGGGCACGAAGTTCTCTCTTTCCAAGAAGTATCCGCCAAGCTCGGGCGCGAAGAACATCACGGCGCAAAAGACCAACAGAAATGCCACCGCCCCGAAAGTATCCTTGACGGTGTAGTAGGGGTGAAACGGCACGCTGCCGGCCGGCACCACGTCTTGGTTCTTGTCCTTCTTAAATTCGACACCTTCGGGATTGTTGGACCCGACCTTGTGCAGGGCCGCTATGTGCGCGATGACCAGCGCGATCAGGACCAGCGGGATGAGCGTCACGTGCAGCGCGAAAAAACGGTTCAAGGTGGCATCGGACACGACGTAATCGCCACGGATCCAAAGCGCCAGCTCCGGGCCGATCACCGGGATCGTGCCGAACAGATTGACGATCACCTGCGCGCCCCAGTAGGACATCTGACCCCAAGGCAGCAGATAGCCCATAAAGGCCTCAGCCATGAGCGTCAAATAGATCAGCATGCCGATGATCCAGATCAGCTCGCGTGGCGCCTTGAACGAGCCGTACATCAGTCCGCGGAACATGTGAACGTAGACAACCACGAAAAACGCCGACGCGCCCGTGGAATGCATGTAGCGAATGAGCCAGCCCCATTCGACATCGCGCATGATGTACTCGATCGAGCCGAACGCCTCCTGCGCGGACGGTTTGTAGTTCATCGTCAGAAACACGCCACTGACGAACTGGATCACCAGCACTAACAGCGCGAGCGATCCGAAGTAATACCAGATGTTGAAGTTGTTGGGGGTGAAGTACTTGGAGACGTGTTTTTCCCAAGTCTCGGTCAACGGGAAGCGCGCGTCGATCCAGCTCATGAGACCGTGATTCGATCTAGCCATCAGGCAACCTCCTCGCCTGCCTCGCCTGGGGCGGCGCCGATCAGTATGCGGGTGCCGTTAAGGAACCGGTACGGCGGCACCTCGAGGTTGGTCGGGGCGGGCACGTTCTTGAATACGCGGCCGGCGAGATCGAAGCGCGAGCCGTGGCAGGGGCAGAAGAAGCCGCCCAGCCAGTCCTCCCCGAGGTCCGGCGGCGACACCTCCGGCCGGTAGGTCGGCGAACAGCCGAGATGGGTGCAGATCCCGATTAGCACCAGATACTCGGGTTTGAGCGAGCGGTACTGGTTCTGCGCGAACTCGGGCTGCTGCGATTCGACCTTGGAGTGGGGATCCCTCAACCGAGGTTCAATCTTGTCCAGGCTATCGAGCATGCGCTCGGTGCGGCGCACGATCCAGACGGGTCTGCCGCGCCATTCCTCGCGGATCATTTGGCCCGGCTCCATCTTGGCGACGCTGGCCTCGACCGGCGCGCCCGCCGCCTGCGCGCGAGCGCTCGGCCGTAGGGACGCCAGAAACGGCCAAGCCACGGCGACAGCGCCCGCGCCGCCGACCACGGCGGTCGCGGCTGCCAGGAAACGGCGTCGCTTTGGATCTATGCCACCTTCAGGCATGCTCCATCTCCAGTGCTTGATGCGTGAGTCAAGAAAGGTCTTCGAGCTGTCGTCCCGAGGGGCGATGGATCGAGTCTCTTCCAGCCCTTAAAGATCCCTCGCATTCGTGCGAACGATATGTTCAGAGATTCCTAGAAGTTGCTAGAGAGGCTAGAGGCGCCCAGTCGCCTGGTTCAGATTCGATAGACAACCACTGCCCCGACGACAAAAAAAGTGCCGCATATACGCGGCCTTGAGGTGCGCTAGCTTCGCCCAACTGGCCTTCTTGGTCAAGAGGTCAGCGGCGAGAGACTGCGGCAGCGTCTCTTCCAGATGCCCTCTGATCTCGGGCCCCTTTGCTCACCTTCTTCGCGCCTTGGAACTCCACCCCGCACCCTTCGAGTTACGCCTTTGTGGAGCCGCACGCTAAACGGGATTGTCGATGTCGACGAACTCATGTTGTAGGCCGAACTCGTGCGCCAAGTGCTCGCCCAGCGCCTTGGGCCCGTAGCGCTCAGTTGCGTGATGGCCCGCGGCGAAGTAATGGATACCGGCCTCGCGCGCGACGTGGACTGTCTGCTCGGAGATCTCGCCGCTGATATACGCATCGAGCTTGAGCGCCGCCGCCTGCTCGATGAAGCCCTGTGCGGCACCGGTGCACCAGCCGACGGTTTGGATGGTCGCCGGGCCACCCGCGATATACAGCGGCTCGCGGTCCAGGACCGCGCAGAGCCTGCGCTGCAACGCATCGACCGAGGTGGGCTCGCTGAATTTGCCATATAGACCGATCGCGGGCCGCACGTCCGGATTCAGGCCGCCCGCGACATTGAGGCCCAGCAGGCGCGCCAGCTGCGCATTGTTACCGACCTCCGGATGCGCATCCAGCGGTAGATGATACGCCAGCAGGCTGATGTCGTTGACAAGCAGCTGGCGCAGACGCTGGCGCTTCATGCCTGTTATCTCCAGGCTCTCGCCGCGCCAGAAGTAACCATGGTGCACCAGCAACACATCGGCACGTCGGTCTATGGCGGCATCGATCAGCCTGCGGCAGGCGGTTACCCCGCTGATCAGCCGCTCAACCTGGGGACGGCCCTCGATCTGCAAGCCATTGGGACAGTAATCCTTGAACGCACCGATGTTGAGCAGATTATTTGTATAGCTGACGAGTTCGTTGAGCGCGACCACGTTAGTCTCAGATTGAGAACCGATGGGCTCCCATA
>JAPSGG010000107.1 GCA_031177845.1 Chromatiales bacterium | reverse complement strand
GCCGTGGCGGCTGGTGTTCGGGCTCTACCTCCTGTCCGCGCAGAGCTCGCCGGCGGGTTGTGTCTACTGATCTACGCGCTGGAGGTCGCCTCCGGCGGAGGCGGCTACCGAACAGCCTCCTCCCCTGATCCACGTGGGTGAACAGCGAGAAGCCGCCGAAGAAGAAGACCGCCCCCACATCACCGTTAGGCGACAGCCGCGCAGCTCAATCGTCCGTGGCAGCACGCCGGCGTTCAGCTTGATAAGCAGCGCGCTGTAGATGAACATCACGAGGCCGTTGAGCGCTGCCGAGATCACGAGTAGCACGAGTGGTTGACTCATCCCGGACAGCAGGATCGCCGAGCCGAACATGACCTCGGCCCAAACGACTGCGGCGTACACTTTCCCCTCCGACCACCATGCGCTGTCGCGCAGCGGCCCCAGGGCTCCTGGTGCGACATCCGCGTGAAGGGTCCCCCACGCCGAGCCTGAAACTAGGGAAGAGGATGCGTCGCCTTGTTCAGTAACGCAGCATAAACTCACTTCTGGGCGTCGATCAGGCGCTACGCCGCGCAGTGCGCTCAGCGTCACCCAGATTCGCGCTTTTGAAAGAATAGGCTGTTGATGATTAGTATGGCAGCCCCGACTGATATCGCCGAATCGGCGATGTTGAAGGTCGGCCAGTAGAACTGCTGATAATGCCACTGGATGAAATCTATCACGTGGCCGTAGGCGATCCGGTCGATCAGATTGCCAATTGCACCGCCCAGGATCAGCGCGAGCGCGGCTGCGGTCCAATGCTCGCCCGGCCTCAAGCGCTTCAGCCAGACCAAGATAAAAGCGCTTACCACAATGGACAGAACGATGAAAAACCAGCGCTGCCAGCCGGCGGCGTCGCTCAAAAAGCTGAAAGCGGCGCCGGTGTTATGTGTGAGTGCAAGATTGAACCAGGACAGCACCGGATACTGCACGTACTCTTCCAGCCAGGCGCTCGCCATCAACTTGGTGATCTGATCCAGGAGGATGACGGCAGCAGAGAGCCAGAGCCACTTGAGCATGAGTACGCACCTAAGTATCAGCAGAATACGCAAATTCCCGCATGACCTCTCTCTATGAAAGAGGGGTAGGAGGGAATTCCGCAAAGGCGGTGAAAGGGGACTCTGCCTTGCCAGATGAGGTGATGGGGGAATGGTCGACGTGCCAGCGTTCATGCGTACTTGCGCGTTTCTCCAGTGCCTGCGACGTTGCTAACGCAGCGGCTGCAAAGCTCCGGATGCTCCGGGTGTTCCCCGAGATCCTCGCGGCGATGCCAGCAGCGCACGCACTTGGGAGAATTCACGGCGGCCGCTTTGATATACACCGTCACGCCGCCGGAAAGCACCGCTCCCGCCGCATTATCGGGGCGCTGATTGAGTGGCAATGCGCGGGCGTACGAAGTGATCAACAGGAAGCGTAGCTCATCCTCTAGGCGTGAAAGCAGTTCAAGGACCGATTCGCCGCAATAGATCGTCACGTCCGCGTCCAGCGATGCGCCGATCTCGCCGGCATTACGCAAAACTTCCAGCTGTTTGGCCACCGCATAGCGGATCTCAATCAATCTCGTCCATTCCGCGCGACTAAATGCCGCGCGTTCGTCCAAGCCAAACAGATCTTCGTACCATGTATTCAGGAATACGGACTCGGTGCGTTCGCCCGGGATGGCCTTCCAGATCTCATCGGTGGTGAAGCTTAAGATAGGTGCCAACCACCGCACCAGCGCCTCGACGATGTGGTACATTGCCGTCTGCGCGGATCGCCGGATGAGGCTATTGGTTTGGGCCGTATACTGGCGATCCTTGATGATGTCGAGATAGAAGCCGCCCATCTCAACTGAGCAGAAGCGGTGCACCCGTTGATAGATCAAATGAAAGCTGTAGTCCTGATACGCCTGTGTAATCTGCTGCTGCAGCAATAGCGCCTGATCCACCGCCCAGCGATCCAACGCCAGCATTCGATCTGGCGACACTCGATTGAGCGCGGGATCAAAGTCGTGCAGATTGGCGAGCAGAAAACGCGCGGTGTTGCGGATGCGCCGGTACGCATCGGCCATGCGCTTGAGGATTTCATCGGAGACTGCCATCTCACCGCTGTAGTCAGTCGCCGCTACCCACAGTCGCAGGATATCCGCGCCTAAGGTCTTCATGACGGTCTGAGGCGCCACCACGTTGCCGCGCGACTTCGACATCTTCTGTCCTTGGGCATCGACCGTAAAGCCGTGGGTCAATACCTGCCGGTATGGTGCGACGCCGTGCATCGCCACGGACGTCAGCAGCGAGGATTGAAACCAGCCGCGATGCTGATCCGATCCCTCCAGGTACAAATCTGCCGGAAAACCGAGGTCCGTGCGCCGTTGCAGCACACACCAGTGTGTAACGCCGGAGTCGAACCACACGTCCAGAATATCGGTCACCTTATCGTATTCCGTATGCCCATCGCCCAGCACATCGGCTGGATCGAGTTCGAACCAGGCGTCGATGCCGCCCACCTCGATTCGTCGTGCCGCAGCCTCGATCAGATTGAGGGTGTCCGGGTGCAGTTCGCCGGTCTCCCGGTGCGTGAACAAGGTGATGGGAACGCCCCACTTGCGCTGGCGCGAGATACACCAGTCCGGACGGTTTCGAACCATGCCCTCAATGCGCGCCTGACCCCAGCTGGGCATCCAGTTCACCTCCTGGATAGCCGCAAGCGCTTCACCGCACAGGTTCTCCCGCTCCATCCCGATGAACCACTGCGGCGTGGCGCGGAAGATGATGGGCGTCTTATGGCGCCAGCAGTGCGGATAGCTGTGTGTAAGCGTCGCGCGATGCAGCAGTGTGCCGTGCGCCTCCAGTACTTCAAGAATATGCTCGTTGGCTTGATCGACGGGTTCGCCCGCGAACAGTGCAGTGCCCGGAAGAAAACGGCCGTCGCCGCCGACGGGGTTGTCCACGGCCAAACCATAGCGCCGCCCGATGGCATAGTCTTCCTGGCCGTGGCCTGGCGCCGTATGCACCGCACCCGTGCCGCTCTCGATGGTGACGTGCTCGCCCAGGATGATCGGCACCTGCCGGCCGTAGAACGGGTGTTGTAACAGCAGATGCTCCAAGGGCTTCCCCTGACAGCGACCCAGCACCGGGCCCGGTGCCTTGCCGAAACGCGCAAAGGCCTCTTGCAGCAGCGCCTCCGCCAGTACTAGGCGCTCTTCCTGCATCTGTACGAGCACGTAAGTCAGATCTGGGTGTAATGCCACGGCCTGATTGGCGGGCAATGTCCAGGGCGTGGTCGTCCAGATCACGACCGAAATAGGTCCGCGTCCTCGTTCCGTGAGAGTCCACTTCTCCAGAAATGTCGCCTCGTCCGCGACTCGAAAGCGTACGTCGATAGCGGGGGAAGTTCTGTCCTCGTATTCGACCTCAGCCTCGGCCAGGGCCGAACCGCAGTCCACACACCAGTGCACTGGCTTGAAGTCCTTGAACACATGACCGCGCGCGATAACCCTGCCCAGTGCGCGCACGATGTTCGCCTCGAAACGGTAGTCCATAGTGAGGTAAGCCTCGTCCCACGCGCCAAACACGCCCAGGCGGATGAAGTCTCGCCGCTGCCCGTCCACCTGTGCAGCGGCGAACTTGCGGCAGGCCGTACGGAAGGCCTTGTCATCGATCTTGATGCCGGCCTTGCCAGTCTTCTTTTCGACCTGCAGCTCGATTGGCAGGCCGTGACAATCCCATCCCGGTACGTACGGCGCATCGAAGCCGCTTAATGTCTTGCTCTTGACGATGATGTCCTTGAGGATCTTGTTCACGGCATGACCGATATGAATATCACCGTTTGCGTAGGGCGGTCCATCGTGCAGGATGAATCTAGGTCCGCCGGCGCGAAGCTTGCGGATCTTCGCGTATAGTCCCGCCTGCTCCCAGGCCTTGAGCATTTCCGGTTCCCTCTGTGCCAGATTGCCGCGCATCGGAAAATCGGTCTTGGGCAGATTGAGGGTATCCTTGTAATCGGTCATCGGTTTGTTCGAAGCCGTAAACGGCCGCGGTTTATTCGGTTCGCGGCCTGAGGTTCAGTGCAAGTCAGCATACGCCCTGCTGGCGATCACGGAAGTATTCCCTAGCGGCCTCCACATCAAGCGCGATCTGTCGCTTAAGTTCCTCCAGCGAATTAAAACGTGCCTCGTCTCTGATCTTGTATAGTAGATTCACCTGTAGGTATCGTCCGTAGATATCCCGTTCGAAATCGAACAAGTACACCTCTAGCCGATAATCGGCGCCATTGACCGTTGGCCGATTGCCAATGCTGGCAACGCCCGTTAGTGTCTCCTCCTCGAGCCCGAATACCTCCACGGCGAAGATCCCTTTGATTGGAGGTAACGGCCAGTCCAGCGCGAGGTTCGCAGTAGGATAGCCGAGGGTGCGGCCGCGCGTATCGCCCCGCCTCACCCGGCCGCAAATATGATAGGGCCGGCCGAGCAGCTTTTCTGCGGTGCCCAGATCGCCACGCTGCAGCGCGTCGCGGATGCGCGTGCTGCTCACGCGTTGGCCGTCAGCCTGAAAGGTTTGCATATTCACGACCTGGAACCCATGTGCAAGGCCGCCGCGCTGCAACATCTGGAAGTTTCCTTCCCGATTCTTGCCAAAGCGAAAATCATCACCCACCACGAGATAGCGCACCGCAAGCCCCGCGACAAGTATACGATCAATGAATTCCTGCGCCGACATGCCGGCAAGCCCTGCGTTAAATCGCAGGCACAGCACACGATCGACCGAGAACCGTCGCAGTGCAAGCATCTTTTCCCGGAACCGCATCAACCGCGACGGCGCCGCGGCACCGCCAAAAAATTCTTGTGGCGAGGGCTCGAAGATGATCACCACCGATGGCCGATCCAGTTCGGCTGCCTTCTCGGCGAGCTGCCGCAGCACGGCCTGATGGCCCAGATGTACGCCGTCGAAATTGCCGATGGTGGCGACACAGCCACGATGCGCCGGGCGCAGATTATGGATGCCTCGGATCAGTTCCATGGGGTGGACATATGGTCAACCCGCGGCAAAGTGTCGGGGTCTTACGCCCAGCGCCAGTAAGGCCAGCAAATACGTGATCGAGCCCAACGTGATGAGACCGGCCAGGTTCAACGCACGCTGGAAGGCGTGCCAATCGCTCCATTGCGACAGGGCGGGCGAAAATGCAAACAGCGCAGCACCCATGATGAACGCAGCCGCGATCACCTTGAACGTGAGCCCGCGCCAACGCGCCTGCGGGCGATAGACATCATCGTGGCGCAGCTTGCGATACAACAAACCGGCATTAAGGTAAGCAGATAGCGTAGTGCCCATGGCCAGGCCGGCGTGCGGCCCGGGAACGCCAAAATATGCCCAGGGGGCCACGATGATGACGTTGAGCACCATATTGGTCAGCACGGCGATGATGCCGATGCGCACCGGCGTGACTGTATCCTGACGCGCGTAGAAACCGGGCGCCAACACCTTCACAAAGACAAAGGCGGGCAGACCCGATCCGTATGCTATCAGGCTCATCGCCGACATGCGCGTGTCCCAGATGGTGAATTCATGGTACTGAATGAGCGTGGTGAGGATGGGTCCGGCCAACGCTATGAGCGCCAGCGTCGCCGGTATCGCGACCAGGACAGACATTCGCAGCGCCCAATCTATCGTCTGGCTGAAGTCCCGTTCCGACCGCCGCGCATGCTGCTGCGACAGCCGCGGCAGAATCACGGTCCCGGTCGCCACCCCCAGCAGCGCCAGCGGTAATTCCACGAAGCGATCCGAGGCGTACAACCAGCTGATGCTACCCACGACGAGAAAAGATGCAATCAAGGTATTGAATAATACGTTGATCTGCACGACCGAGGAGCCGAAGAGGGCCGGCAGCATCAACCGCATGATGCGCCGCACACCTTCGTGCGCGCGCCTGAGCCTAGGCCGCGGCAGGAGGTTCAGCTTGTATAAGAATGGGACCTGAAACGCTAGTTGTACGGCGCCGGCGATGAATACGCCCCAGGCCAGCGCGGTAATGGGTTCTGCGAACCACGGTGCAATCCACAGCGTTGCTGCGATCAAGGACAGGTTCAGAAACACCGGCGTGAAGGCCGGCACGGCGAAGCGTCCGAGACTGTTCAGTATC
>JAPSGG010000106.1 GCA_031177845.1 Chromatiales bacterium | reverse complement strand
GCGCCCGTTGCTTGCCCAGACCCACGCCATCGGCAACTCCATGCTCGCACACAACGACCGTGCGCGTGTAGTCTACCTGCATTCAGAGCGCTTTGTCGCTGACATGGTGAAAGCGCTACAGCACAACGCGATCAACGAGTTCAAGCGTTATTATCGATCGGTGGACGCGATGTTGATCGACGATATTCAGTTCTTCGCGGGTAAAGACCGCTCGCAGGAGGAATTCTTCCATACTTTCAATGCACTGCTGGAAGGCCAGCAGCAGATTATCCTCACTTGCGACCGTTACCCTAAGGGGGTGGAAGGGCTGGAGGAGCGGCTTAAGTCCCGTTTTGGCTGGGGCCTGACTCAGGCTATTGAACCCCCGGATCTGGAAACCCGCGTCGCCATCATGCAGCGCAAGGCGGAACAGGCGAGTATAGATCTGCCCAGCGATGTTGCGTTCTTCATCGCCAAACGCATCCGCTCCAACATCCGCGAACTCGAGGGCGCGTTACACCGCCTGGCCGCCAACGCACGTTTCACTGGGCGGTCCATCACGATGGAGTTCGCCAAGGATGCGCTGCGGGACTTACTCGCGCTCCAAGATAAACTGGTGACGATTGAGAACATTCAGAAGACGGTTGCCGAGTACTACAAGATTCGTACCTCGGATTTACTGGCAAAGCGACGGAGCCGCTCGATTACCCGTCCACGTCAGCTCGCGATGGCATTGGCCAAAGAATTGACCAGCCATAGCCTTCCGGAGATTGGAGAGGCTTTCCACGGACGCGATCATACAACGGTGTTGCACGCTTGCCGAAAAATTGCGGACCTCAGAGAGAGCGACGCCCGCATCAATGAGGATTACGTGAATCTCCTTCGCATTCTCTCCAGCTAGCGATAATGTGAGCTGTGGGCGCAGGCAGCACAAGTGGTGGATAACTTGTCGGCAATCATGACGCGTTTGCACACGGCTTTTTTATACACATCTCATCAACAGGCGTCCAATCTCGTATTAACCGCAAATACAACCGGATGTATGCTCATAACAGATTGAACTAAAAAGATATTCTTGTTTATTCCTGGAGTGCGAGCGCACGGATAATATTAATAAATGTTTTATGAGATATAACTGTTGAGAGGCTGGAATGAGATTCAATGTTCAGAGAGAGACGTTGCTTAGGCCCTTGCAACAGATCATAGGCGCGGTTGAACGGCGCCAGACTATGCCCATGTTGGGCAACGTGCTGCTTCGCAGCAATGATTCCGGTCTTACGATGACGGCAACAGACCTGGAAGTGGAGCTGGTGGCGGGTGTGGAAATGGACATTGCGACATCCGGGGAGATTACGTTGCCCGCACGCAAACTGCTGGATATTTGCCGTGCGCTACCCGATGATGCCAATTTGTCCATTGATGCCAGCGAGGGTAAAGCCGTCATCCGGGCGCTGCGGAGCCGATTCGTTCTGGCAACTCTGCCTGCCGCCGATTTCCCAATGCTGGGAGACATTCGCGTCGAGCGAAGCGTGAAGCTTCCCCAGGTGGAGTTGAAGCGATTGATCGATTGCACGGCCTTTGCTATGGCCCAGCAGGATGTGCGGTACTACTTGAATGGGCTCTTACTGCACGTTCGCGCGGGGTCGCTGCGCACCGTGGCGACGGATGGGCACCGCCTGGCGACCTGCGAATTCAAAACCGATGTGGAGAGTGAAGATTCCGTTCAGGTCATTGTGCCCCGCAAGGGGGTGCACGAACTGCAACGCCTTCTGGGCGATACGGATCGGGACGTGCAGCTCGAGCTAAGCAGCAACCATATCCGCGTAAGCGTGCCGCAGCTTTGCTTCACTTCGAAGCTTATCGACGGTCGTTTCCCCGACTACGATCGCGTAATCCCCAAGGACGGCAATAACACCGTCTTCGTGGATCGCGAGGCATTCCGGCAAGCCCTGAGCCGTACCGCGATCCTGTCAAGTGAGAAATACCGGGGCGTTCGGCTGAGCCTGAATGGTGCCACGATGAGGATCCAGGCGCACAACCCAGATCACGAAGAGGCCGAGGAGGAGGTCGAAATCGACTATGACGGCGAGGCGCTGGAAATCGGCTTCAATGTCAACTATCTGCTGGACGTGCTGACCGTCGTCGAAAGCGATAGTGTCGAGATCAGATTCAAGGATCCGAACAGCAGCGCCCTGCTGAAAGCCCCGTCCTCCGAGCAGTCCTTGTATGTGGTAATGCCAATGCGGCTCTAGAGAGTTTCGCCACCTGGCAGTTTCCAACCGCAGTTTCTGCGACGAGCGGTCGTCCCATGGACGCATCGCGCGATGAGCATCGAGTCTCTAACCGTCCGTCATGTCAGGATCATCGAGCATGCCGAGATTGAGCCGTCCCCGGGCGTTAACCTGATTACCGGGCTCAACGCCGCAGGCAAGACGTCCTTGCTTGAAGCGATCGACATCTTATCGCGAGGACGCAGCTTTCGTACCCATCGGTTAGACCGTCTCGTTACCGCGGGCGAGTCGAAACTTACCGTGTCCGCTCGCTTGCACCGGCCGCACCCTCCAGTGATCAATATCGGGCTGGAGCGATCTCGTGCAGGCACCCAAATCAGAATTCAAGGCCGTGCCGCGGAGTCTGTGGCGGAATTGGCCGCGCTATTGCCGGTGCAGGCGCTCCATCCCGAAAGCCATCAGCTCATTCAAGGCGGTGCGGCCCATCGGCGCGCATATATCGATTGGGGAACGTTCCACGTGGAACAGCGATTTCTGAGCGTCTGGCGGCGCTACTATCGCGCCCTTCGGCAGAGAAATGCCGCGCTGCGGTCCGCCGCACCGCCGGAAGCGGTGCGCGCCTGGCACTACGAGCTATCCGAGACGGGTCAACTCGTCGATCGTTATCGGAAAGACTACCTCCAGGCCTTGCTCCCCGTGATCGATCAGTATAGTCGCATGTTCCCCAGTGCCACACAGATCCAATTGCATTACCGCCGAGGCTGGCCCGAGGACGGCGAGCATGATCTCGACGCAGCGTTGGAACGCGAGCTTCTTGCAGACCTTCAGCGTGGCCATACTCGTCTGGGTCCACATCGCGCGGACTTGGAGATCCGGTTAAATGGAAGGCCTGCCAGCGGAACCGCCTCACGGGGACAGCAAAAGCTTATCGCTGCCGTTTTGCGGCTGGCGCAGACTCAGTTATTTACGGCGCGGACCGGCCGCGCGTGTGTGTTCTTGATCGATGATCTGCCCGCCGAGCTGGCGCCTGGAAATCGGCAGTTGTTACTGCAGGCGCTGGCGCAGCTCAGCTTGCAGGTCTTTATCACCGCCATTGACATCGGCGACCTGGAACTAAGTATGTGGCCTCAAGCCGGATTGTTCCACGTGGAACATGGCCATATATATAGAATGATATAATGGCACGCCTATAACCTACGAGAAAGCTATGACCGCAAGAGTCTACGATTCCACCAGCATTCAGGTACTTAAAGGCCTAGATGCGGTTCGCAAACGTCCCGGCATGTACATCGGCGATACCGATGACGGTACGGGTTTGCACCACATGGTGTTCGAGGTCGTTGACAATGCCGTCGATGAAGCGCTGGCGGGCTATTGCAGTGAGATCAACGTGACGCTCCACACCGATGGTGCGGTGTCGGTCGCCGACAACGGCCGCGGCATTCCGGTCGATATTCACGCCGAAGAGGGGCGCTCCGCCGCCGAGGTTATCATGACCGTGCTCCATGCGGGCGGCAAATTTGACGACAATGCATACAAAGTCGCCGGCGGCTTACACGGCGTTGGCGTGTCGGTCGTCAATGCTCTGTCGGAGCATCTGGAGTTGACCATCTATCGTGGTGGGCAGATCCATCGCCAGGAATACCGCGGCGGCAAGCCGGTCATGCCGCTGCAAGCCATTGGGGAAACTCAGAAATCCGGGACGGTTGTGCGCTTTCTGCCAGATCGCAAGGTCTTCAGCGACACGGAGTATCACTACGATATCTTGGCCAAACGGCTGCGTGAGCTATCGTTCCTGAACTCCGGTGTGCGGATCGTCCTGACGGACAACCGCAGCGACAAATCGGACATCTTCGAGTACAAGGGTGGCATTCGCGCCTTCGTCGAACACCTCAACCGCAACAAGACGCCGCTGCATCCCTCGGTGTTTTACCTAAACACGGAGCGCGACAATGTTGGCTTGGAGATCGCCCTGCAATGGAATGATTCCTATCAGGAGAGCGTTTTTTGCTTTACCAATAATATTCCACAGCGAGACGGCGGCACTCACATGGCCGGCTTCCGCAGCGGGTTGACCCGCACGCTGAACCAGTACATGGAGAACGAAGGGCTCATGAAGAAGCACAAGCTGGTCATGAGTGGCGATGATGCGCGTGAAGGCCTGACGGCAGTCGTGTCCATCAAGGTCAAAGACCCCAAGTTTTCATCGCAGACCAAGGATAAGTTGGTATCGTCCGAGGTCAAGAACGTGGTGGAATCCACACTAAGTGAATACCTGCAGGCCTTTCTGCTGGAGAACCCCGCCGAGGCCAAGATCATCACCGGCAAGATCATCGATGCCGCGCGCGCGCGCGAGGCTGCCCGAAAGGCCCGCGAGATGACGCGCCGTAAGGGCGCACTGGATGTGGCAGGCCTGCCAGGAAAGCTGGCTGATTGCCAGGAGAAGGATCCCGGAAATTCGGAGCTTTTTCTGGTCGAGGGCGACTCCGCCGGCGGTTCCGCGAAGCAGGGGCGCGACCGCCGCTATCAGGCCATTCTGCCGCTGAAGGGCAAGATATTGAATGTAGAGAAGGCTAGGTTCCACAAGATGTTATCCTCGGCGGAGGTCGGTACCTTGATCACCGCCTTGGGCTGTGGCATCGGCCCGGAGGAGTTCAACCCCGATAAGCTGCGCTACCATCGCATCATCATCATGACGGACGCGGATGTCGACGGTTCGCATATCCGCACGCTGTTGCTCACCTTTTTCTATCGGCAGATGCCCGAACTTATAGAGCGCAAGCACGTGTTCATCGCGCAGCCGCCGCTGTTCAAGATTAAGAAAGGTAAGCAGGAACACTATGCCAAGGATGAGACCGAGTTGACGGCCTACTTGCTGCGGGTCGCGCTTGAAGACGCACGGCTGCATGTCAATGCCCAAGCGCCACCGATCAGCGGTGCCGCTCTAGAGGAACTGGCGCATCGCTATAATGCCGTCATGGCCGCGATACGCCGTCTGGCGCGCCGCTATGATCGCGGACTGCTCGAGGCCATACTGTTCAGCGCACCCCTTACACTGGAGGAAAGTCGCGTCCCTCCATCCGTCTTGCGCTCGTGGCTGGAGATGGTAGTTGCCAAGCTGAACACGCGCCAGCCTTCGGGAATTCGCTATACCGCGGCGATCAGTGAGGATGCCGACGGCCTGCCGCAGGCGACCGTGTCCAAATTCGTGCACGGGATGGCCACCGACGACATCCTGCGCCAGGAATTCTTCGCCTCGTCCGATTTTGGACTCCTGCGCGAGATGGCCTCACGCCTGGATGGTCTGCTGGGCCAGGACGCCTGTATTGTGCGGGGCGACCGCAGCCAACCGGTCAGAGATTTCAAGCAGGTGATGGACTGGCTCACAGCTGAGGCGAGTCGAGGCCGGGATATCCAGCGCTACAAGGGCCTCGGCGAGATGAACCCCGAGCAGCTGTGGGAGACGACCATGAATCCTGAAACGCGGCGGCTGATGCTGGTTAGCATCGAGGATGCTGTCGCCGCCGACCAGGTGTTCTCGATGCTCATGGGCGATCAAGTGGAACCCCGGCGCGAGTTTATCGAGCAAAACGCCTTGTTGGTTAATAACCTAGATGTATGATTTTGAAGGATTTTAATGAAAAACCCATTGCTTGATACGCAAGGCCTGCCCGCGTTCTCGCGAATCCGGCCGGAACACGTGGAGGCGGCTATCGACGTCTTGCTCGCGGCCAACCGGGCCCGGATCGATGAACTACTCGACCAGAACGACCACTTCACCTGGGATAATCTTATCCAACCTCTGGAGGTTATGGATGATCGGTTAAGCCGCGTCTGGTCGCCAGTGCGCCATATGAACTCGGTGGTCAATACCGCACCATTGCGCGCCGCCTATAACGCCTGTCTGCCCAAGCTCAGCGAATACG
>JAPSGG010000105.1 GCA_031177845.1 Chromatiales bacterium | reverse complement strand
ACCTTATAGCTTGGGCGTTGACGTCTCTCTGCTGCATGCTCTTACAAACTCCGCCACACCCTTAAGCACCGGAGCCAGCACCTGTAGTGGCGCGGCCAAGGCGAGCAGTATCCGATGTGGCCCCGCCCCGGGTACTCGACCAACCGCACTTGTCCACCGGCCTCCCGCACCGGCTGTGCGAGATTGATTGAGTTAGCTGGGCGTACAGTCTTGTCAGCCGTGCCTGCTATCAGCAGTAAAGGGGCTCGCCTCCGTCCACGAAATGAATTGGCTGCGGGCGCGCGAGATCCTCCGCTGGCGCGAAGATGTTCTTGAGGTCGGCGCGGTCAGTGGCAGAAAATCATACGGCCCGGCCAAGCCAATCATGCTGCATACACTGTCGGGCGGCGCGTTCGCCGTGCGCAGATAGCGCTCATCGAGGGTGAGTATCGCCGCGATGTATGCACTGGCGGAATGGCCCATCAAGTAAACGCAGCCTGTATTGCCGCCATACTGCCCGATGTGCGCTAGGATCCAGCGTACGGCCTTGGCGCTATCCTCGATAAACGTGGGAAATCTTACCTCCGGGTAAAGACGGTAGTCGGCGATGACTGCGACGAAGCCTTGCGAAGCAAGCGCCTGACCGACGAAGCGATACTGCGCCTTGGATCCCTCGGACCAGCGGCCGTCGTAGATAAACACCACAGTCGGGGCGGGCAGGAGCGCCTTCGTGGGTGTATAGATATCCAGGCGTTGGCGGGGAAGCTGGCGTAAGCGATATCGTGCGTGACCTCATAGCCCGTGCGCGGGACCACGAGGTTGAGTAGCGTTAAAGGCGAACAGGCGGCGAGCGATATAGCCGCCAGTGCGAGGTTGAAATAGCTTCCGAGAGGATTAACGCAGAGGCACAAAGAACACACAGGGAGTCAGAGGTCTGGGTAGAATGTGGGCTTTGGCGAACACCGGTCGGTGCCGAGACCTTGATCATTGGTTTGCGAGTTGCTGCCCTGTTCTTCTAAGTCCTTAGGCCCAGTCCGCCGGCCCCTATGCCTTACACGCGCTGCAGTTGCTCGAGTATTTCCACCAGCAAGCGACCATCAGTGGCGCTCAAGCCATGGCCGCCGCATACCGTCACCGTGTGGACCCGGCCGCGCAGGGCATACACATGATTCATATCCTGGCTCCAAGTCGGCACCAGCAAGCCCCCTAAGCCGCCATAATGATCGCCCTCTTCGCGCACAATGGAGGTATAGAGCGCCGGCGGGTGGGGCTGATAATTTAGCCAGCCGAGCAGATTGCCGGGCCGCTCTCTGCTCAGATCGCGTAAGAGGCGCCAGTGAAAGTCCAGCGCCGCTTCGCCGAAGAGATCGGCCAGCCAGGCCAGCGCCTGTTCTCCGGCCGCGACGCCTAGTTCGGCGCTCTGCGTACCGAGATGAGGGCTGGCAATGGTAACGAGAGCGGCAAATGGCTCCTCATCATGCTGCACCATGTAGAGGCGCGCCAGCACCCCGCCGGCCGAGTGTCCGACCAATACTAGTGCGCTGTAAGGATGCCGCTCCCGCACAAAATCGACATAACGATCGAGCATGCGCGCCTGCGTCATCAATGGCGCGTAGGTGGTCAAATCGACGGTGTAAAAGCGCCTCAAGGCGGCTGCCGGCAGCTCGTCCGATTGCACCTGCCCCCGCTTGATGCTGAGATGACCGGCATCGCGCCAGCCCGCTTGCTCCAGAACATGGGTGATTCCGCTGGTACGCCAGCCATCCCCATTGCCGAGAAAGCCTTGGATGAGCACTAGGGTTTCGGCCCCCGCCACGCCTGGCGTCAGGACAATCACCAGGACGAGCCATAGGACTCTCCAGCGCGGTGCGCGTACAGAAGTGAGCGAGCGGACTTGGGTCATCGCGGCAAACATGGCCGCCATGACAACATCAAAAGAAGGCAGGTGCACGGCCTGGCATGGATAAGATGATGGATACAGCGAATAGAGACTGGTGTAATGCGTCGTTAATGCCTACTATTTTCCCATGCCCATACTCGCAGGATTTCAGGCGGCCGCACACAGCAGGCTCCTGATAGCCACCAGCGACTCGGCTTAGCAAGGGGCGAAGACCAATCCGGCGCCGTCGGCGGAATCATGCACGACGATCGCGTTCAGCATATGGCACCCCGGCGGGCCGGAAAGCTTCAGCCCGGCGAAAGCGAGAACAATCGTGACCGCATCTTCTCGAGATCCGCGCTACCCGCGGTCGCCTTGCCCCAGCGCGCTGTCGCGCGCTAAGGGGCCGTGCATACCCGGGCAGAAGTTTTGCCGCAGCAATTTCTCGCCGCGTGTCGCGTCGCGCAACATTAGCACGGCGCCGGATACGTCATCGTCAAGCCAGCAGAACGGCGCCACCGAAACTTCGACGGGGATCTCCGCGCCATGCGCATCTATGAGCAGGATATGCCCGCCAAGCCACGTAGTCTGGCCGGAGATGAGGCATGCCCCTATCGGATCCATGATCGGCTCGCGCGTGCGTGCATCGACGAGGCGCAGGCATTCGCGCCATGCCAGGCCACGCGCCTGGGCGAGACCGCGCCCCAGCATCTTGCTTGCGAGAAGATTGATATAGCGGATGTGGCCCGAAAGGTCCGTGACGACGAGCCCTGTGGCGACCGATTCGAGCGCGCTCCCCGCGATGTCGAACGCGTCTGAAGTGCCCTGCGCTTCGCGATTGCAAGCGGCCTCCTGCCCTGCTGAAATCATCGCAATCTCTCCAATCGGACCGAGTTGATCTTGCTATTTGAACGCGCGATACCGCATGGCCCGATGGCAAACGCGTTGGCAGGCGCGCTTCCGCAGGAGAGCGGTGATGGCCTCAGGGCTCAACCGCCGCTTACCGCGGCAACGAAAACGCGAGCCATAGGTACTCGTCAAGACTGCTTCA
Organism: Chromatiales bacterium; assembly: GCA_031177845.1. Taxonomy (GTDB): domain Bacteria; phylum Pseudomonadota; class Gammaproteobacteria; order JACCYU01; family JACCYU01; genus JAPSGG01. The sequence goes on along the minus strand of JAPSGG010000105.1, from coordinate 3,233 downwards.
GTCGCGGCACAACAACACCACGCAGTCCTCTTCCGCTTGCAGCTTGCGCCGCTCGCCGACATGGTCAGGTTGGCCGCGAGGCCGCAATTCGCGCGAAGACTTGGCCTGGTGCGTTTCGCTAGCATCCGCGGCCGACTTGCCTAACTTTGAGTCGGGGTGGGGTGCCTCGCGATGTCCTCCGCGTGTGCGTGGCACGGCGTAGGTATCAACATCCCAGGCGCATCCAATGCCCGCTTCCATCATCCCTCCTTTCATCATCTTGATAAAAAGCATCATTCTCCTGTAGCATGCTTGCAGCTTCAGAGCGCAACGTGGCTTATGGGCAGATCGAAGACGCGGCCCATCAGATGCCGCGTGGCGGTCGCGTCGCGGAAGGCCATGATGGCTCCAATGGTGCCGAAGCCTTCGACCCGCATCGGCGAGATCGAACCGCCAATGGGGATTTGTTCACCTTCGCTGTTGACCAAGGCAACCTTATTGCCTAGCGTGAGGGTCTCGTCGTTCGCGATGCATGCGGCGACCAAGCCGTTGAGGGATTTCTGGCTGACCTCGTCGATGAGATTAAAGAAATCGGTATAGGGCAAACCGCGCGTGTTCAACGGGCGCCCGCGTGTCTGTTCGAAACGAATACCGATTAGCTGTTCCGCGGCCAGATTCATGTATTGAATCCTGCCCGCTATGTCGGTGAGAATCTTCGCGTCGTCAATCGACTCGGACAATCCCTGGACGGCGCCGTGCGCGAGCATTGAGTCGAAGGTCAACCGATCGTTGCCGACATTGGGTATCGGATGCATGGCGGTACTCCGTGGAACGCAGTCAAAGCACAATAAGTAAAGAATCGGACGCCACCTCCGTGTGGCAGAGAGTCAGTCTATTTATAAGACATGCAGCGAGTAGGCGCTATTCGTGCGGCTACGTACGTAATAACCCGTAATGCAGTGCAATATCGATTGCCGTATTCTTCGGCATTCCCGCAACTCAACTCGTGTTACCGATGGCACTGGCATGAACATATCAATAACTTTTGTGTCATAGTTGCGACTGATCGTCGTTCCTGAAACACAGGCCCTTAGTTAATGCACTGCAAGCCACGCGGCCTCGCACCCGATCGACCGCGGGCGACGCTCGGGGAATATCATGTATAGACCTTTCGACCCTTTCGGTATCACCGCCGCCTGCCGGGAAGTGCAGAAGGCGTGGCTGGCTCAGCCCCACCAGTGGACGGAAGAGATGATGCGATTGGGCGCGCGCGCCTTGGCGCTCTCCGTATGGCAACGGATGGCGGGACAAGCCACGCACGATGATATGATCCCCCCGGTAGCCTACGACGAACGGTTTCAAAATCCGCTCTGGAGGCAGAATCCGTATCTCGACACGCTGAAGGAAATCTATCTCTTGTACACACGCTGGCTAGAGGACGCGATCTATAAGACCCCGGACGTACCGGAGAAGACCAAGCGCAAGGCGGCGTTTTGGACGCGCGAGTTTCTCAATGCAGTGGCGCCGAGCAATTTCTTACTCACCAATCCGGAGGCCATGATGCGCGCGCTTCAAACCGGCGGCCAAAGCGTGGTTGACGGATGGCTCAATTTCGTCGCCGATGTGGCTGAGGGCAAGGTCAGCATGGTCGATGAAGACGCGTTTGAAGTAGGTGTGAATATCGCGACTACCCCGGGTGCGGTAGTGTACCGCAACGAGTTGGTCGAGCTGATCCAGTACACGCCCACCACCGATAAGGTGCACGCGATACCAATCGTGATCGTCGCACCCTGGATCAACAAGTATTACATCCTAGACATCAACGAGGAGAAGAGCTTGGTGCGATATCTGGTCGGACAGGGCTTAACCGTCTTCGTAACCAGTTGGAAGAATCCGGGCGCGGACATGCGCACCACCACCTTCGATGACTACATGCTGAGAGGCGTGCTAGAGTCGGTGAACGCCGCGCGCGAGATCTGTGGTGTTCCGCAGGTGCATCTGGCCGGCTATTGCATCGGCGGCACCATCGTTGCGGCGCTCACCGCTTGGCTGAACCGCGCGCAGGATCAAGGGACGCAAACACCGGTGGCGCATGTCACGCTGCTGACGACCCTCATCGACTTTTCTGAACCGGGCAATATTGAGGTGTTCATGGATGAGGACAGCCTCAATGCGATCGACGACCTCATGGCGCATCAGGGTTACCTCGACGGCCGCGATATGGCAGCCTCATTTCGCGCCTTACGCTCTAACAGCCTGATCTGGCACTACTGGGTACACAACTATCTGCTAGGCGAGTCGCCGCCGCCCTTCGACGTGCTGTATTGGAACATCGATTCCACCCGCCTGCCTCAGGCCATGCACTCGTTCTATCTGCGCGAGTTCTATCTGCGCAACAAACTGGTGCAAGCGGATGGCGTCACGCTGGGCGGGCGCCCTATAGATCTGTCTCTCATCACGCAGCCGCTGTATGGCATCGGCACGGAGCAGGATCATATCGCCCCATGGAGATCCGCCTTCAAGATCTGCTCACTGGCGAGAGGACCGGTGCGCTTTGCGCTCGCGACTTCGGGCCACATCATGGGGGTAGTGAGCCCGCCCACCGATCCACCCAAACGCCGGTACTGGGTGGGTGACGCAACAGGCCATTGCGACCCTGATGCCTGGCTCGCGCAAATCGATAAGACGCAGAACTCGTGGTGGGCGGACTGGGTGGCGTGGCTCAAGCCACAGTGCGGTGAGCTACGGTCGTCACGGCCCGTAGGCAACGAACAACATCCGCCACTCGTACCCGCCCCAGGCAACTACGTGCTGGAAAGCTAGTGACTTGTAACGGCCCTCAGGAATGACTCTGTCGATTGGGAGTCCTTTCCCCGACGCCCTGCTCTTTTATTTCAAATGCGCCCCAGAGGCCACGGAGCACACAGAGTGTGATGAATCAACTGAAATTCTTGAAACCATACCTTGCTTGAGCAATAGATTTCTCTGCGCTCTCTGTGTCCTCTGTGGTTAACGCCTTTTCGCTCAGGCCGTTCCGCGCCGGCCCTCGGCACCCTTGGCGGCGGCCGAAGTCGCCTTCTTGGCGCCTTCCGCCGCCTCTTGAGCGGCCTGCGCGCCGTTATGGCTAGTCCCCTTCACGGACGCGATCTCCTCACCCACCTTGGCGCCGGCGGAGAGCAGGCTCGATATCCACTCCGCCTGCGTTTGCAAGGTCTTCTGCGTGGCCTGCTGCCAAGCCTCGAAGACATTATCAG
>JAPSGG010000104.1 GCA_031177845.1 Chromatiales bacterium | reverse complement strand
GCCACGTCTTCCGCCTCGCTGGCGACCCCCTCGACGCCGGACATACCCTTAGCGACTTTCACGGCCAGCTGCTCCTCTTGCCACGAATCGACGGTTCCCTTCGAGGTCATGACGCCGTCCTCCACCTGCGCCTCGATTTCGTAAGCTTCGGTCGCCGCATCTCCGATCAGGGCGGCTGCCACGAGGTTCTCAATCTCTTCGTCCGAGCGGTGCACCACTGGCTCGACATCGATCCTGTTAATGACCGAACGCACACCTTTGACGGTCGTCGCCACATCGGCCGCGCGCGCTTTGGCCAGCAAGTTGTCGACAGTGCCGGTCAGGGTCACGATGCCGGCGGTGATCTCGATATCGAGACTCGCCATGGGCACGACCTGGTCGGATATCCCTTCATCGTCGACAGCCTCTGAGATCTCCTAATCGGGAAGGCCTAGGTCGGCGGCCACGGCCGGTGAAGCCAAGGTCAACATCGGTGCGGCACTCGACACCAGGACCTGCGCGCCCTGGCGGCAAGCGAATTGTCCCATGAAACGTTCCGCAAGCATGTAACCTCCAGCATTCTAGAACTGAACAATCATGATGCGGCCCAGCCAGGCCTGCTATTATCATCGTGACACCCACGGTCGCCAGGAAGTTCACTGACTTCACGGCGGACGGTGGACCTTCGATGGTGATGCCGATCGTGATGCGCGTCCAAGCATCCTTGCGTCGCCAAGTGGCGCTTGCTGTGGAACAATAGCGCCCCCAATCAATGCTCCCCGGATGCCTTAATGTCCACATTCTTGCTCTATGGCGTGTTCGCCGCGGTCGTCGCGCTGTTTCTCGCGATCGATCTGTTTATCGTCCATCGCCATACGCACGCGGTCTCGATCAAGGAGGCGGGAACATGGACTGCGATCTGGGTGAGCGTGTCGATCCTATTCGGGCTGTTTATGCCGCAGTTCTATGAGGGTGCCGGCCGGGATGAGATGATTCTTTACTTCACCGCTTACATCGTCGAATGGTCGCTGTCGGTCGACAACGTATTGGTGTTTCTGCTGATCTTCCAGACCTTTGCAGTGCCCAGGGAATTTCAGCATCGCGTATTGTTCTACGGTGTGCTGGGCGCCATCGTGATGCGTGTGGCCGTGATCCTGGCGGGTGTGGCGCTGGTCGAGCGTTTTCACTGGATCCTCTACGTATTCGGTGCCTTCCTGCTGTATCTCGCCTGGAAGACGTGGGTACACCGCGGCGAGATCGAAAACGTTGCCGACTCCAGATTGTTGAAGTTCATCAGACGGGTATTACCCACCACACACGATTACCGTGGCGAGCACTTCGTGGTGCGCGAGCACGGCCGATGGATGGCCACGCCGTTGATGATGGTGCTGGTTTTCGTCAACGTCGTCGATCTAATCTTCGCCACAGACTCGATCCCCGCGGTATTTGCCATTACCCGGGATCCCTTTATCGTGATGACGTCCAATATCTTCGCCATCCTGGGGCTGCGCGCACTATATTTTCTCATCGCGGGACTGGCCGACGAGGTCCGTTACCTCAAAGCCGGTCTAGCTGTTATTCTGGCATTCGTCGGCCTGAAGCTGCTCACGGAGGATATTCCAGGCATCTGGCATCCGAGCCCATTGATGAGCCTGGGCATCATCGCGGGTATCCTTGCGTCCGTGGTCGTCCTGAGCGTGCTGCACGATCGCAGGGAGCACCGAAGGTCGTCCGCTTCGGGCGGATAATGCCGCCAAGGCCGCTCCGTCAAATCCGCGCGGCCGCGCTCGGATTCTACTGCCACCGGAAGGCGTACGAGCCGATCACCAGCAGCACTGCGCTCATAGCGCTCAGGGTCATGAGTTCCGCGGCTATGGCCGACAGTCCCGCGCCATCGAGCATGACCTCGCGCGCGGCGGTCGTCACGTGAGTGAGCGGGAAGATCAGTGCCAGCTTCTGAAGCCAGGGATGCAGGCCCTCGAGCGAAAACCATACCCCAGATAGCGCCATCATTGGCCAGCCGATGGCGTTGAGCAGCCCGCCGGCCAGCTCCTCACTGGCAGTGCGGGCCGCGATGAGCAGGCCCAGGCTGATCATGCTCACGGCGCCCAGCGTGAAGACCAGCGCCAGGTTGAGATAGCTGCCGTACATCGTAAAGCCGATGATCAAATCGGTGCCGATGAAGATCAGCACCGTGATCGACATGATCAGCCACAGGCGCGAGACCACCTGCGCCGCCAGAAACTCGAATGCCGTCAGCGGGGTCGCCTTGAGCCGTTTGAGCACACCGTTTTTACGGTAGCGCACGATGACATAGCCGACACCGAACAGCGAGCTGAACATCATGTTCATGCCCAACACGCCCGGAATCAGCCAATCGACGTAGGGGACGCTTGCGCCACTCACTTGCCGCCGAGCCAGACCGGCGGATCCCGTTCCGGCCAGCACGCGTTCCAAGATGTAGCCTCTGGGCGACTCATCGTTCACCCAGTACCGCTCTTGCTCAAGATCGAGCAGCAGGTCCAGCTGATGGCGCTCGACCTTGATGATCGCGGCCTTGGCGTCCGCGAGCGGGATGAAGTCGATGTGATCGGTGCGCATGAAGGCCGCCGCGGGTCCGTCTCCCGCTTGACCGTAGACACCGACCTTGTATGCGTTGGGCGGGTCGCCGGAAAAGGCGAATGCGAAACCAAGCACGATCACGGCCGGCAGCACGATATTCCACACCAGCGCGGAACGGTCGCGCAGGAATTCGCGGTTACGCGCGCGCAGCACCGCGCCAAAACGAGAGAACGTCATCGTGCTCGACAAAGGCCGACCCAGCCGTCCTTCCGCAGCCGATTCACGCGCGCAGTTCCGTGCCGGTGAGTTCCAGGAACAAGTCCTCCAGCGTGCGCTCACGAATGCGCAGGTGCGCGAGGGAAACGCCGCGGGCCATCAGCTTCCTGATGGCGCCGTTGACGTCCGGGGTGGCTATCTCGATCATGCCTCGATGCTGCAAGACGGGCAGATCGAACTCGTCGCCCGCGGGCGTGTAATCCTGCTGCGGCAGTTGCAGGATCACATCGTTGAAGTGCGCCGCGAGGAGCTGCCGAGGCGTGCCCTGCGCGATGATCCTGCCATGATCTACGATAGCGATCTCGTCGCAGAGCGTGTAAGCCTCCTCCATGTAGTGCGTAGTCAGGACAATCGTCTTGCCGCGCGCCTTGATGGTCTCGACCAGCCCCCAGAAGTTGCGCCGAGCCTGGGGATCGAGGCCGGTGGTAGGTTCATCCAGGAACATGACCTCGGGATTGTTGATCAACGCGATCGCCAGCAGCAGGCGCTGACGCTGTCCGCCCGAGAGCCTGCGGGTATCGCGATCCAGGAACTCGCTTAAGCTGCACTGCTCGACGACCACGTCCAGCGCGGCCGTGTCGCGGTAAAAGCGCCTGAACATCTCCAGCGTTTCGCGCACGGTGATGAAGTCCTGCAGCGCCGTGGTCTGAAACATGATGCCTGCCTCCTGCCGAAAGCGGGGTCCTAGCGGCTCGGACTTGTAAAGGATCTCGCCGCTCGTGGGTGCGGTGACGCCCTCCAACATCTCGACGGTCGTGGTCTTGCCGGCGCCATTGGGCCCCAAGAGTCCGAAGCAAAGGCCTTGGCGGATATGGAAGCTGATGCCGTCCACGGCCTTTGCGCCACGGTAATGCTTTACTAGGTCTTTGACTTCCAGAAAAGCGGCCATCACGTCTTTAGGCTCAGGTCAAAGCTATGCTGAACACCTCTTCCAGCCGCGCCTCTCCCGACTCGTCAAGCACGGGTCTATCGATCCGCAAACTCGCTCTTCGTCCATCCAGCTCCAGCGTGGCCACCTGATTGCCAAACCAGGGCTCACCGTGCACCAATCGCCAGTCCAACTCCGGCGCCCTCACCCCAGCCGTGCGCGCAATTGCCTTACAGAGGCTCGCGCCCGCTTTGCTCCATCCGGCGCGAATGGCGCGGCGCTCGTTCTTGTCCAGTGGATTGCGAAACGGCGAGCACACCGCTTGGTAAATGACACTCTTTACGCGCTGATCTCGAGGATACGATGCCTTAGCCACATAAGCATGATGTACGTCGCCGGAGATCAACACGATTGTGGCGGGCGGGAGTCCGTGCGCGCCCCGGCCGATTTCGCGCAGCAATTCAACAAGCCTTCCGAACGAATACTGAAACGCGCTCCAGTGCTCCAGATCAAGCCTGCGCCTAACCCGTTCCGCAAATTTGGCGGGCCAATAGCCCCAGACCCCGGCGCATACCGCCTCGTTCCATGCTTCCAGATAATGGATGCCCGGCGCCAGCAGGACCGGCAGCGAAGTGCCCAAGAGCAGATGGTCGAACTCACCGCGCGCGTGCCGCTCGATCCATGTCCACTCCTGCGCGTCCATGACGGCGCGCAATCCAGGCTTCAGGACCCGCGCCGCGCGCGAGTCCATCATCACCAGCCGGACTTTGCCGAAGTCTCGGCAAAAGCTCCAGCGACAGGTTTCGGCGTCGCGGTCAGCGCGGTACGCGAACTCACGCAGCAAAGGGCCGGCGTCGTCGGCCTGCCGGACTTCCCTCAGCAGGCCATCGCACTGCAGCTCCCTCGGAGAAAGATTGCCTAAATGCTGGTAGATCCAGTATGACATGAAGCCGCCGATGATGCGCTGATCCCACCAAGGTTTGGCGCGCTGTTCCTCCAGCCACGACGCGGAGATGTTCCAGTCGTCGTTCACATCGTGATCATCAAAAATCATCGCGCTGGGCAAGGTAGAGAGCAGCCACCGGATGGTCGGCTCGCGCCAAGTCTCGCGATATAGGCGCGTGTATTCCTCGAAATCCGCGATCTCCTCGCCGGGTGGCTCGGTGATGTCACGGCGGGCGCGGATGAACTCGCGCGTGTCCGGCGACACGTCATCGGCGTAGATCTGATCGCCCAAGAAGAGCAAGGCATGCGGCCAATGCCCGAACGGCTCCTGGCGCAATCGCGCGGCCAGAGCGTGGAGCGCATCGGGACCTCGGCCGCATGAATGCTCTTCCTTGTTCAGCGTGTAAGGCGACTTCTGGGGCAAACAAATCCGGCAGGAGCCGAATACGAGCTTGAGCGGCGCCTTCGGATGCGGTGTGTTGATCGTGCTGGGCGGAAAGCGAGATTCCGGCTCCGGCCATACGCGCTCCCCATCCAGCGCGACCGCGTACGCGTAGGTGGTCCCGGGCTTCAGGCCGGTAATGTAGACGATCGAGTAATGATGGCCTTCAACGTGAAAGGTGCGCACCCGGTGGCCTAAGACCTCCACCTCGCAGGCGGCGTTCGTTTCGACCCAAACAGTCGCGTCGTGCGGCCCGACGTAGCGCAGTAAAGGGCCGAGCACTAACTCGGCCATGTCGGTGAGTTTCTTCTACCTAGCGCCGGCCGATGCCAGGGAGCGGGGGAGGATATCGCGGCTATATCAGCCGGCATGCGCACTGCAGCGAGAGAGCGGGACCCCGAACGTGTTCGTTCCAAGGGCCTCTACAAGTGGGCGCTAGCCACCGTTGGTCGGGATGAGTAAAACTTGACCGACCTGGAGCAGATCGCCTTCGAGCGCGTTATGGCTGCGCAAGCGGTCGATGTTCACGCGGTAGCGCTCCGCGATCGCGGATAGGGTCTCCCCGTCGCGGATGATATGGCGATCACGGCCGGTGGCCGCCAGCAAGGTGCCAGGCGGCGCGTGATCGTAGAAGTATTCGCGCACGCCCTTGAGCATCGCGAGCGCAAGGGCCTCCTGATGTGTCGGGGTGCGCAGCCGCTGTTCTTCAACCGCATTGGAGATATACGCGGTCTCCACCAGCACGGACGGGATATCAGGCGATTTCAGCACCACGAAGCCCGCCTGCTCAACTCGATCGCTGTGCGTCTCCCCAACAAGCTGCAATGCATCCAGCATATCGTCGGCGAGCGTGATGCTGGCCTCAATGGTGGCGGTCTGCGAGAGGTCCATCAGCACGCGGGCTAGCGTATCGTCCTTGTCGTCCAGGCGCACGCCGCCGATCTCATCGGCGGCGTTCTCGCGCTCAGCCAGCCAGCGGGCTGCTTCGCTGCTCGCGCCGGTGCGCGATAGCACGTACACGGAGGAGCCGTGCGCCTGGCTGTTCAGTGCCGCGTCGGCATGGATGGAGATGAACAAG
>JAPSGG010000375.1 GCA_031177845.1 Chromatiales bacterium | reverse complement strand
GCTTGGATCCCGGCGATTCTACCCTTAAGCCGAAGAGGGTTAGTCATGTCCGAAGCGTCCCCGCCGTCTGAGTCCTGCCGCACTCCATTTGCCGCGACTGGTATTAATGGACTGGACCGTATTTTGGGTGGCGGCTTTACTGCAAACAGCCTGCACCTCATTGAAGGTGTGCCCGGCTCCGGGAAAACAACGCTGGCTCTGCAGTTCCTCTTAGAAGGCGTCAGGCGCGTGGAGCCGGTTTTATACGTGACCCTTTCCGAGTCAGATAAGGAACTGCGGACGGTCGCCGCCTCCCACGTCTGGTCGCTGGAGGGGGTCTACATCCACGAGGTGGTTCCGCTCGAGCAGAGTCTCAATCCTGAGGAGCAGTACACGATTTTCCATCCCTCGGAGGTAGAACTCACGCAAGCGACGAAAAGCATCCTGGCAGAGGTGGAGCGCATCAACCCAGCTCGCATCGTCTTCGATTCCCTTTCGGAATTGCGCCTGTTGGCTGGTAGCGCGCTGCGCTACCGGCGACAAATCCTGGCCCTCAAGCAGTACTTCGCAGGCCGTTGTTGCACCGTCATGCTACTAGACGACCTCACGGCTGTAGAGCGTGACCTTCAGGTGCAAAGCATCGCTCATGGAGTGGTATCGTTGGAACAGATGAATCCTGAATATGGCGCGGACCGGCGACGCCTGCGGGTGATCAAGTCTCGCGGGACATCGTTCCAGGGAGGCTATCACGACTACACTATCCGGCGCGGCGGGCTCGACGTGTTCCCGCGCCTAATAGCGGCCGAACACCGCCTGTCTACGTCTAGAGGAAAGCTAGCCAGCGGAATCATTGAGCTTGATTTGCTGCTGGGCGGTGGCATCGAGCGGGGAACCAGCACGCTGATTGCCGGCCCGCCGGGCACTGGCAAGTCGTCCCTCGCCGCTCAATTTGTGGATACTGCCGCGGCGCACGGTCTGCTGTCGGCTATGTTTATCTTCGACGAGAGTCTGAGCACGTTGCTGAGCCGCTCCGAGGGTCTGGGACTGCATCTGCAGAAGCATGTCGACGCTGGCCGCTTGATGGTGCGGCAGGTAGACCCGGCCGAGCTTTCCCCCGGCGAGTTCATCTATTTTATCCGCCAGGCGGTGGAGGAGCATGGTGCCAGCGTCGTCGTCATCGACAGCCTGAACGGCTATCTGAATGCCATGCCGGAGGAACGCTTTCTGACCATCCAGCTCCACGAGTTGCTGACCTATCTCGGCCGAAGGGGCGTCGCCACCCTGCTCATCGGCGCCTACCAAGGGCTGATCGGTACCCAAATGTCCGCGCCTGTGGATACTACATATCTGGCAGACGCGGTTATCCTCTTGAGGCATTTCGAAGCGCGCGGAGAAGTGCGACAGGCGATCTCTATTCTCAAGAAGCGCGGAGGCGAGCACGAGCGTACCATCCGAGAATTTCGTCTTGAGCGCGGCCAGATTCGCGTAGGTGACCCGCTGCGCGACTTCCATGGTGTGCTTACCGGCGTGCCCACCTATAACGGCGAGGCCGAACCGCTTCTGGAGACGAAGAAGCCATGATAGACGCCGGAACGTCAGAGTTGCTTGTGCTGATTCTGGCCCCAACAGGCAAGGACGCAGTCGTAGCTCAAATGATCTTGGGCGAGACCGGCGTCCAGTCCATGATCTGCAGTGACGTTGAGTCTTTGTGCCGTGAGGCGACCGATAGCGGCGCTGTGCTTATCGTCGAGGAGGCTCTCGCAGGCAAGGCACGGCAACTACTGGCCGACTTCTTGGCCGGTCAGCAGCCGTGGTCTGATCTGCCTGTATTGGTCCTGACACGCCAAGGGGCCGATTCCATAACCGTTACTGAAGCCTTAGCAAGCTTGGGCAACGTGACGCTGCTCGAACGCCCGATCCGCATAGTGACTTTGATTAGCGCTATCCGGTCGGCATTGCGAGCCCGCGAGCGCCAATACCAGATCCGCGCACACCTCAGTGAACAACAGCGTGTAGGGGAAGCGCTCAAGGAAGCTGATCGCCGCAAGGATGAGTTTCTGGCGACCCTGGCGCACGAGCTGCGCAATCCCTTGGCTCCGATCCGTACGAGCCTCGAAATGATGCGGCTCGCTCCAGATAATGCCACGCTGGTCGAACAAGCCCGCGGTACCATGGAGCGACAGGTGCGGCAGATGGTGCGGCTCATCGATGACCTACTCGACCTGAGCCGCATCAGCCGCGGCAAAATACGCTTGCAGAAAAGCCCTGTCAGCCTGGCCTCAGTTGTGCAAGACGCGGTCGAGGCTGTCCGTCCACTCATCGAGGAATCTCAACACCACTTGGCGGTGAACCTGCCACCCGAGCCGCTCTACTTGTATGCCGATCACGTCCGCGTCGCGCAAGTCCTCTCCAACCTGCTCAACAACGCGGTGAAGTATATGAACTCTGGAGGCCAGATCTCCCTCACTGCCGAGCGGCGGGGTGAAGAGGTCGTCATCGCGGTGAAGGATACTGGCATCGGGATTCCGGCC
>JAPSGG010000103.1 GCA_031177845.1 Chromatiales bacterium | reverse complement strand
ATTGATCTCGGCCTCGCCCTTGGCAATGGCCTCGGCGTAGGGCCGACAACCCGCATAGCCGCAACGGCGGCACTGCGTCTGCGGCAGGTATTCGTCGATACGGCGTGCGAGTTCGGCATTATTCATACTGCGATTCTAGAGGAAGTGTAACCGCTGTAGATAGGTGTTGTGCTATATCGTCATGCCCGCAGAGGCGGGAACTACGCGGGAGCGACGAAAGTATTTTTCTGCTGCATCAGTCTAGAAATGGTTTACCCCTTCACCGTCAGCACTTGCTTGAGTACATGCACTACGTCGACCAGATCGGTTTGGTTGGCCATGACCGCGTCGATGTCCTTATAAGCGCCGGGGATCTCATCCAGCACGCCTTTATCCTTGCGGCATTCCACACCTTGCGTCTGGGCAGCGAGGTCCTGCAGGCTGAAGCGCCGCTTCGCTTCGCCACGGCTCATTAGGCGGCCTGCACCGTGCGCGCAGGAGCAGAACGATTCGGGGTTACCCTTGCCGCGCACGATATAAGATCTCGCGCCCATGCTGCCGGGAATGATGCCGAGGTCCCCCTCGCGCGCGCGGATGGCGCCCTTGCGCGTGATCCAGACGTCCTTGCCGTAGTGGTGCTCACTCGCGACATAGTTGTGATGGCAGTTGATGGCCTCCTGCGTGATCTCGAACGGCGGTAGTTGCTTAGCAATCGCCTCGGCGATCAGGCGCATCATCTGGCAGCGGTTCTCCAGCGCGTAGTTCTGGGCCCAGCTCACGGCCTGCATGTAGTCCCCGAAATGCTCGCTTCCCTCCGGGAAGTAGGCGAGATTCCGGTCGGGAAGATGGATGTCCCACCGCTCCATATCCTTCTTGGCGAGCTCAATGAAGAACGTCCCAATGCGGTTGCCGATGCCGCGTGATCCCGAGTGCAGCATGATCCACAGGTCCTGGTTTTCGTCCAGGCATAGCTCGATGAAGTGGTTGCCGCCGCCCAGACTGCCCATCTGGCCCTGCCAGTCCGCCTGGATCTGCGGATATTTGTCCTGGATGGGCTTGAGCCCGCCGGCGACCCTTCGCACGCCCCCCTCACACCACTTGCCGGGACGATGGCCCGCGAAGCCGACTGGCACGGCGCGCTCGATCGCGGCGCGAATACGCGAGAGGCTGTCGGGCAGATAGCTCGCCTTCAGCGACAAACGCACTGCGTTCATTCCGCAGCCGATATCGACGCCCACCGCCGCCGGGATCACTGCACCGTCGGTCGGGATCACCGAACCCACGGTCGCGCCGATGCCGTAATGCACGTCCGGCATCGCCGCCACGTGATGATGAATGAAGGGCAGTTGCGAGACGTTCACGAGCTGCTGGCGCGCGTTCTGAGCGATTGTGTCGGTATAGATCTTGACCGGCACGCTACCTTCAGTGAGAACTTCCCTTACCGGCATGGCTTACGCCTCTCAATGCAAATACCCTTTCCAAATAGACCCGCGCCATCCAATAAATTCCCATTCGCGAACTTTCACGTGGCCCGGCGATGTTCAACGTTTTGATGTCATTCTGGTTGACCCAGTCGACTATCAGTCTTGGTTCGATCGGCTCCAGCAGATTGACGAGCAGCAGCGGGCGCCGATACTTGTCCCGCGCCAGGTTCACCGTCAGCAGCGTGCCATTCTGCAACTCGCCCCAGTAAAGAACCAGCGTGCCGTCCGCATCGCGTACGTTCCACTCGGTGCGCTGGCGATAAACGCGCGAGGGTGTCTCCGTTAGCGGATAGCAATCCGTAATTGCGCCATCCTCTGCGCGCCGACCCTTGGTGCACCAGCCACCCACAGATATGCCGGCCGCCATCGCCGCATCCAGCGCCGCGCGATCCACGCCGGTTTGGCCGCCGGAGATGATTTTTAGTAGAGCAGTCATTCGCAATGCGTCCACATGCGGAGGGTATGCACGGCGTTATGCTCAGGGTCTATGTGATAGACCAGACGATGCTGGATGTTGATGCGACGGGAATAGAAGCCATCAAGATTGCCGACCAGCTTTTCGAAGCCGGGTGGGGACTGCAGAGGGTCTTGCTGCAAGAGATAAATGTGCCGCCTCGATTTCCGACCGATGACCCATCATGCGGGCAGGCAGCGCTATCTTGTCGTTCTTTATACGCAGCTGGCCCAGCGGCACGGCGATTTTGCCGCCGTCCTGCAGTGTGATGATCGCTTCGCCGCGGGTTTCGCGCGTATCGGTCACTACTTTATCAATCTTGTCAACCGCTTTGCCGGCATGGGTAACGAACTCCACGCTCGCGAAGTCTGCCACGCTCATCTGGTAGAGCGCGGTCGGCGCCTCAGTGTAGCGCTCCGGCCGTCCCGGCTTTTTCATCTCTTCCGCAGTGACGGTGAGGTCTTCATCGGCGGCGTATGCAAGCGAGCCGCTGAGCGGCAAATGTGGCGACTGCTGCAACGGATAGCGGCCTTCGAGATGGTGTGCGGTAGTTGCATTCCTGCGGGTAAGGCTCATGAGGTCTTCTCATTGGTTATTGATTGAATAAGTGAGTGAATCCTCCCTGCTTTTCTTTTTCCGATGACTCTCGATAGAAAAAGTTTCACTCGTATGGGCTATCATTGCAGTCAGTCCGCAAAACCTGCGATGTTCAATTGGGTTACTCATGCGCTGTGAAGTCATCGCCATTGGTACGGAGTTGTTGCTCGGTCAGATTGTGGACACGAATTCGGCTTGGATCGGTGAGCAGCTAGCGCTGGCCGGCATCGACAGCTATTACCATACGCATGTCGGCGACAATCTCGCGCGCATGATGGACGCGTTGCGCATTACGCTAGGTCGCAGTGACGCGGTGATCGTTTGCGGCGGACTCGGTCCTACGCATGACGACATCACGCGCGAGGCCATCGCCGCCGTCATGGGCGCGCCACTGGTGCGGGATGAGTCTCTCGCGCAGCGCGTCCGGGAACGCTTTGTGTCTCGCGGCCGCGAGATGCCGCTGAGTAACCTGCGCCAGGCGGATGTGCCTGAAGGCGCTTCCATCATCCCGCAAATGCCCGGCACTGCACCGGGACTCATTTGCCCAGTGGGCGAGAAGATCATCTATGCCGTGCCGGGCGTGCCTTATGAGATGCAGGAGATGGTCAAAGGCCATGTCATTCCCGATCTGCAAAAACGTGCGGGCAGTGCCGCAGTCATCGCGAGCCGTACCCTGCGCACGTGGGGGCAATCCGAATCGGGGCTCGCCGAGCTGCTGGCCCCACGGATCACCGAATTGGATCGCATCGGCAATCCCACGCTTGCGTTTCTGGCGAGCGGCATCGAGGGCATCAAAGTGCGAATCACGGCCAAGGGTGGCGATCGGAACACGGCGTTGCGGATATTGGACGAAGAGGATAAGCGCCTGCGCGCCATCCTCGGCAATCTGGTGTTCGGGGTGGATGGACAGACAATGGAATCGGTGGTGATTGAGTGGCTCCGCGAGCGCGATCTGACGCTCGCCGTGGCCGAAACGTTCACCGGCGGATTGCTGAGCGCGCGGCTGACTGCCGAGCCCTATGCGGATGAGGTGCTGCGGGGAAGCATCGTGCTTGGATCGGATGAGACCGTGTCTGAACTGCTGAGTACTCCTGCCTGGCCTATGGAGCCTGAAGCAGCTGCCGAGACCTTGGCGCTTGCCGCATGCCGTCTGTTTCGATCCGACACTGGCCTGGCTGCAACCGTTGTGGCTCGCCCACCGGCGCCATCCACGCCCGCCGTGAGTACGGTATTTCTGAGTGTCGCTGGCGGCAATAACGCCGAGACACGATCCATGCGCCTGCCGGGCGACCGCGAGCGCGTACGCCAGTTTGCGACGATCAATCTGCTGAATCTGTTAAGGCTACGGCTAGCAGCGTCCTAGCGCGGTGTTCCCGATGCGCCAGACGACTCTCGTGGCGGTGATGATATGTCTATGCATCGCTGCTGATCTGGGCGCCAAGGTCATTGTCCGTAAGAATCTTGCGGGTTCGACACCGCAGTACTTTTACAATGATCTTTTGCGGCTCAGTCACTGGGAAAATGCCGGCACGTTCATGAGCCTGGGGGACGACTTGCCCGAGGCGCTGCGATTCTGGGCATTCACGGTTGTCGTCGCCCTTTTCGTGGCGGGTCTGATCGTATTCATATTGGTCCGACCGGGCCTCAAGCCAATGCAAGTCATCGCGGGATCACTGATCGCCGGCGGCAGCTTGAGCAACATCATCGATCGGCTGCTGCACGACGGCCGCGTGCTGGATTTCATCAACATCGGGATCACGCCGCTTCATCTGATGATCTTCAATCTCGCCGACGCGGCGATCGCATGCGGCGCAGCGATGCTGTTGTATTCACTTCTTAGCCGGCGCATCCATCAATGATCCGCCATTCATGTGAGGGCCTATGCACATAGCCATCTTCGGCGTGGGCGGTGTAGGAGGTTACTTCGGTGGACGGCTGGCACAGGCCGGCGAGGACATCGTGTTCATCGCACGCGGCAAGCATCTAAAAGCGCTGCAAACCCAAGGGCTGAGGGTGGAAAGCCTCGAAGGTGACTTCGTCCTGCAGCCCGTGCAAGCGATCGATGATCCGAAACAGGTGGGGCGCGTGGACGCCGTCCTGCTCTGCGTCAAGGCCTGGCAGGTGAGGGAAGCCGCGCGAGCCTTGCATCCCCTGCTGGGCCCGCAAACCTGCGTGGTGCCGTTACAGAACGGCGTGGAGGCACCCCTCACGCTTGCGGCCGAATTGGGTCGTGAGCACGTGCTAGCTGGACTGTGCAGCCTCATCGCCTTCGTTGTCGAGCCTGGCCACGTACAACATGCTGGGGGAAAGCCGTTCATCAAATTCGGTGAGCTAGATGATCGTCGCAGCGCACGCATCATGCGGTTGCAGCAAGCGTTTACGCGTGCGCAGGGCCTGACCGTCGAGATTCCAGCCAATATCGACGCCGCCCTATGGGAGAAATTTCTGTTCATCGCCGCTTGGGGCGGGGTGGGCGCGCTCACGCGGGCACCCATCGGAGTGATTAGGACTCAGCCCGGTACGCGCCGAATGCTGCGGCAAGCGATGGAGGAAATCTGCAAGGTCGCAAAGGCGCGCAAGATTGTCCTGCCCCCGGACGTGCTCGATACCACCATGGCCTTGCTGGATGAGATGCCTGCCAAGGGGACGGCCTCGATGCAGCGCGACATCATGCAGGAGCGGCCTTCCGAGCTTGAGGCGCAGACTGGCGCCGCAGTGCGTCTGGGACGAGAGGCTAGTGTAGAGACGCCGATCAACGAGTTGATCTATGCAAGCCTGCTGCCGCAGGAGCTGCGCGCACGTGGACAGCTGCAGTTCTAGTGTACTGGGCGATTATAGGAAGCCGGATGTCCATGAATCGCGAGGAAAGGTGTAGCAGTTCGAACAATGAAGGCGTCCAACAGACTGCCCCCTTTTTTTCACAGGCAGCGGCGAGTAGAGCAAGCGGGGGATTCCAGCGCCTAGTACGCTAGACTAGGACCGATAGCAGGTCAGGATACGCGAAGCGTGCCTTGATACACATGCAAGCCAGCCCAAGAGGCCTAGCGATTACTTCACCCGCATCCCCGCCTTCGCACCGGCATCCGGCTTGAGCAGGAAGATCTCTTTACCGCCTGGCCCGGCGGCCAGCACCATGCCTTCCGATACGCCGAAACGCATCTTGCGCGGCGCGAGGTTGGCAACCACGATGGTAAGCCGACCGATGAGTTGCTCGGGCGTGTAGGCTTCCTTAATGCCCGCGAAGACCGTGCGCGTCTCGCCGCCCAGATCGATGCGGAGCTTTAAAAGCTTATCAGCGCCCTCGACCGGCTGCGCCTGAATGATCTCAGCCAGGCGCAGGTCCAGTTTCGCGAAGTCCTGGTACTCAATCTGCGGCGAAATGGGGTCTTTCTCTAACGCCGTTTGGGTGCTTGCGCTAACAGGTGCACCGCCCGCATAGCTTTCTTTCGAGGCTTCAATCATGGTGTCGATAGTGCTCTGTTCAATGCGCGTCATCAAGTGTTCGTAAGCACTGATTCGGTGACCTCCTGGTAAGTGCTTCCACGCGTCTTTCCATTCTAGACTTGGCAAGTTTAGGAATTTCGCCGCTCGCTCCGCCGTCAACGGAAGGACAGGTGAGAGGTACAGGATTAAGTCACGGAAGAGCGCAAGCGCGGTGGAACAA
>JAPSGG010000374.1 GCA_031177845.1 Chromatiales bacterium | reverse complement strand
GCTGGCGAATGCGCGCATCGCCAGCACTGTGGGATTGTTCACACCATTGCTGTATGCAGGCGAGAAGAAGTAGACGAGCACCATGGACACGATGATGACGCGCAGGATCGCCTGCTCATGTTCGCTATCCGGGCGGCTGGCCAGTCGCTCTCGCAGATGCTTCAACACGTCGCGTCTACCGCATCGGGAGACTGCTATCACTCAGATATCGAGCCATCCTCGCGTGTCGCCTCGATCTCCGTCAACCGGGCCATAAAGGCGTCGACGCAGCGGGGATCGAAGTGATGACCTGCCTGCGTATGCACGTAACGAACGGCGGCTTCCGAGGACCACGCCGCCTTGTAACGGCGCTTGGACGTCAGTGCATCGTACACGTCGGCCACCGCGACGATGCGCGCGCTGAGCGGAATGGCTTCTCCAGCCATGCCGTTCGGATAGCCGCTACCATCGTAGCGCTCGTGATGGTACAGCGCGATGATCGCGCCCTGTTCGACGTAGCGGGAGGCGCTGTTCTTCAAAATGTCGTGCCCGATGATGGTGTGCGTCTTCATAACCTCCCATTCGGCAGGCGCCAATGCGCCCGGCTTCAGGAGGATGCCGTCGGGGATGCCGACCTTGCCGATGTCATGCATGGGCGCCGTCAGCTCGATCTCTTCGCACTCCGGCGGGGTTAGGCCCAGCTCTTCGGCGATCAGCCGCGCGTATCTCGCCATGCGCAGCACGTGACAGCCGGTAGCTCGGTCCCGGTATTCTCCGATCTTGGCCAGCCGCAGCAGAGTCTCTCTCTCTCGATTGCGGATCTGGCGCGTGGCCGTCGACACCTGCTCCTCCAGCCAGTGCGCGCGATGGGTGATGATCTTCTGCTGTTTGCGCAGAGTAAGCAGGTTGCGGCAGCGGGCGCGGCATTCGTATTGATCGATCGGCCGCACGAGAAAGTCGGTAGCGCCGGCATCAAGCGCCTGGTAACGTACCTGCGGGTCTTCCACCACCGTGACCACCACCAAAGGCACATCCGTGCAACCGGGTATCGCGCGTACGCGGTGTATAAACTCCACGCCGTTCAGGTCCGGCATCTTGTAATCGGTGAGGATCAGGTCGAGCGTCTGGCGGCCTGCGTAACGCAGCGCCTCGTAGGGATCCGCGAAACTCTCGACTGCGAGATGCGGATCGATGCTGTGGATCAATTCCTCCAGAATCTTACGGCCGGTGAACTGGTCATCGACGATGAGCACGACCGGCCTGCTGGCGCCCTGCTCCGCAACCGGATCGCTCCAGTCGGGCGAACGATCCGCGACGATGCGCAGAGGCGGAGATGCCAAGGGCGGCCAGCGGATACGCGTGGCATTTCGGGGTTCCAACGGGATGATATTGTTCATAGCTTGTCCTGCCGAGATACCTTCTGGGCCTCTGAAAGCGACTGTGGGCGCCCTGCCTCCGTAACCTCTGGTTCTTCCCCGGCCCCTTATTCTTTATAATTCTTTAGCCGGGCTCCGTGAACCGCCAGTCATGTCGCACTGGCGAGCCATTCCGCATCACGTCTTGATCCGGGCGGACTTACCATCCTACCTGATTATAGCCGCACGTTTAGCATTCCGCAGTCCAGCGGATCGCCTACTTTGGCGCGCAGAGGCCGGTATGCAAGGACATACCGGGCGGGTTACCAACATGAAAGATTCTCTCGTGGGCGGTTGGCGCAAGGCTCAAAGCGTCTGCAGATTAGCGTACTCCACCACCAGCCACTTGCAGCCCGCGCGCTCGAAATTGACCTGCACCCGAGCAGAGCGGCCCTGGCCTTCGCAGTCCAGCACCACGCCCTCGCCAAATTTGGCGTGCGCCACGCGCCTGCCCACGTGGATGCCGCTCTCGCTCACCGGTTGCGGCGCGCGGGTGGCGCGTAGCGGCCGAGTGATCATCACCCGCGGCCTCACCTCACGAATCAGGTCTGGCGGCAGCTCCCCGATAAACCGCGACGGGGGATTATAGCTTTCGGACCCATAGTGCCGCCGGCTTTCCGCGAAGGTGATAACCAGCTGCCGGCAGGCGCGGGTAATCCCCACATAGCAGAGCCTGCGCTCCTCCTCCAGCCTTCCCGGCTCGTTGATCGAGAGGCTACTGGGGAACAGACCTTCTTCCATCCCCACCAGAAACACCAGCGGAAACTCCAAGCCCTTCGCGGAATGCAGTGTCATCAACTGCACGCAGTCCTGATAGACCTCGCCCTGGCCTTCGCCTGCCTCCAGCGCCGCGTGCGCGAGGAAGGCATCCAGCGGTGTCATGTCGCCGTGCTGGTCCGGGTCCAGTCTGAAGCCGCGTGCGGCGGTGACCAATTCTTCCAGGTTTTCGACGCGTGCCTGACCCTTTTCGCCGCCCTCGGCACCGTAATGCTTTACCAGGCCGCTGTGCTGGATTACATGGTCGACCTGCTCCTGCAGGGGCAGGCCCGCGATGGCCAGACCTAGTTTCTCGATCAGGGTCACGAAACCGAGCAGGGCGTTGGCGGCGCGCGCGGGCAGGGCGGCGTTGCC
>JAPSGG010000373.1 GCA_031177845.1 Chromatiales bacterium | reverse complement strand
CAAAAAGTCCATCCTAGCCAATCTCACCTCGCGCCTATATGCCAGCGCGAGCTTGGCGACGAGGTAGGCGAAAACGCCGAACGTGCTGAATCTCACCGTTCCGTTCCAGATGGGGACCGCCAATGCGCGTAGCTATTTCCGCTCACGTATACCGCCAGCCACGTGCCCGCGGACGCGGCGGAAACGGTAATCCCAAGTCCATATCCCGCGTACTAGGCGGCGATGGAGATCGGGATGAGGTAAAAAAAGATCGACGACGCCAGTTCACGCCTGGTGAGGTGGTCCAGAACGCCTATTAAACCGATTAGCGAAAGGCAGATACCCGCGAGGAGCCCGCGCGTCCGGCGACCCAGCCATGCATCGGCTTCTTTGATTATCGCGCCCATCGTTCAGATTCCCTCTGGATTGTCATTCGCAACCTATGCGCTACAAAAACCTGCCTCGTTCATCGTCATCCCATGCGAGGTTATCGCGTACATCTGCGCGCCGAATCGATCTGCGCACGCACCTGGGCGGGCGCGGCGCCGCCCGGCAGATTGCGGGCATCCACCGAGCCTTCGGGCGTGAGCACGGCGAATACGTCCTGCTCGATCCTGCTTGACAGCTTTCGTAGGACCTCCAGCGGAAGTTCGCCTAGCGGTTTTTCTTGCTCGATCGCCAGTTTGACGGCGCGGCCCACGATCTCATGCGCGTCACGGAAGGCCACGCCCTTGCGCACCAGATAGTCGGCGAGATCGGTCGCGGTCGAGTAACCCTCGTCCGCCGCGGCGCGCATCGCGGCCTTGTTTACTCGGATCGCCGGTAGCATATCCGTGAACGCGCGCAGGCAGTCTTTGACCGTGTCTACGGTATCGAAGATTGGCTCCTTGTCTTCCTGGTTATCCCTGTTGTATGCGAGTGGCTGGGCCTTCATCACGGTCAGCAGCGCGACCAGATGGCCATGCACGCGGCCGGTCTTGCCGCGCACCAGCTCCGGCACGTCGGGATTTTTTTTCTGCGGCATGATGCTCGACCCCGTACAGAAGCGATCCGGGAGTTCAACGAATCGAAACCGCGGACAGTTCCAGAGGATCAACTCCTCGGCCATGCGCGAGAGATGCATCATGATGAGCGCGCCGGCCGCGCAGAACTCGATAGCGAAATCGCGATCCGAGACCGCGTCCAACGAATTGTTTGACCAGCGCTCGAATCCTAGCAGCTCGGCCGTGTAGCGCCGGTCCAGACGATAGCTGGTGCCCGCCAGGGCCGCGGAACCCAATGGCATGATATTGACCCGCGCACGACAATCGGCGAGCCGCGCGTGGTCGCGCTCCAGCATCTCGACCCAGGCCATCAGGTGATGGCCGAAGGTCACCGGTTGCGCTACCTGCAAATGCGTGAACCCTGGCATGATTGTATCCGCATGTTGCGAGGCCAAATCCAACAGGACTGTCTGCAAACCGCGAATCGCTTGTTGAATCACATCGATCTCGGCGCGCAGGTAGAGGCGGAGATCGGTGGCCACCTGATCGTTGCGCGAACGGCCCGTATGGAGCTTCTTGCCGACCTCGCCCAAGCGTTCGATCAAGCGGGCCTCAATATTCATATGCACGTCCTCAAGTGCAGTCTCCCACGTGAATTCACCGCGCTCGATCTCGCGCAGGATCTCGTTTAAGCCCGCGAGCAGCTGCTCGCATTCGGCCTCCGTGATAACGCCGGCCCTGGCCAGTGTGCGGGCATGCGCGCGCGAACCCTCGATATCGTAAGGATAAAGGAGCCAATCAAAGCCGACGGAAGCCGTGAATTTTTCGACGAACGCATCGGTCTGCTCAAGGAAACGACCCGCCCAGGGTTTATGCTTATGGGGCTTGCGCTTATCAGTGCTCATAATGGGCTTTGGGTCATAACAAAGACCTAGTATATCATCGCGCCAAATTCCGCCACGGGATCGACAACAAATTCAATGAGCCTCGCATGATGGCCGTTACCAGCCGCGCTATCCCGGAAGCGGCTACACTAGAATCTTCGTTTCTGCCCAACTTCTGCAGCGCCAGGATCGTCCTGCTGGCGGTGGTGAGCGCGGAGCTGCTCGCCTTCATCCTGGCGCTGGCGTCCGGCCATACGGGCCATGCGCTATGGCTTAATCTGGCGCTCGTCTCGCTTTTTATACAATGGATTGCGCTCGGGAATATCCTGGTGTTGTGTCTGAGCCGCCCTAGACTTGGGCGCCTTAGTCCCTTGGGGGCGGCGCTGGGTTGCTATGGCTTGAGCCTGCTGGTGACCTTGGTTGCCTCGGTCTGCGCGGTGTGGCTGACCTCCATGGAACCGGCCGCGTTCGTCGATAAATTTTCCCTGCGGGAGGGGTTCATCCAGCGTAATCTTGCGATCAGCGCGATTGTATCGGCGGTCGCGTTGCGCTACTTCTATGTGCAGCACCAATGGAAACAAAATGCTCTGATCGAGGCGCGTTCGCGTATTCAGGCGCTGCAGGCCAGGATCCGACCGCACTTTCTGTTCAACAGCATGAACACCATCGCGAGCCTCACACGC
>JAPSGG010000102.1 GCA_031177845.1 Chromatiales bacterium | reverse complement strand
CCTCACCGCAGATATAGGCGCCGGCGCCTAGTGTGTCGCGCAGATCGAAGTCGATCCCCGAGCCCTTGATGTTCTTGCCGAGGTAACCAGCGGCGTAGGCCTCATCCAGCGCCACCTTGAAGCGCCGGTAGACCTCGTCCATGAACTCGCCGCGCATGTAGTTGTAGCCGATCGTGGCGCCAATCGCATAGCCCGCGATTGCCATGCCTTCGATCAGGGCATGCGGATTGAAGCGCAGGATGTCGCGGTCCTTGCAGGTGCCGGGCTCGGATTCATCCGAGTTGCACACGAGGTAGCTCTGCCCCTGCGGGTTCTTGGGCATGAAGCTCCACTTGAGCCCGGTCGGGAATCCGGCACCGCCGCGCCCGCGCAGACCTGATGCCTTGACCTCTTCGATGATTTTCTCGCGCGGCGTCTTCTCAGCGAGGATTTTCTTCCAGGCCTCGTAACCGCCAACCCTGTAATAATTATCGAGCGTCCAAGGCTTATCGAACTTCAGCGTCGCAAAGCAGACTTCATTGGCCATCGTTCTTCAAGATCCATATGCCATGCAGGCGCAGAGCACGCAGAGGGAAAAGGGGCGCGTTTTACTCAAGTCAACTCTGTGTTCTCTGAATCTCTGTGGTTTAAACCCTGATCGAGCTTGTCCAGAATCTCGTCGACCTTCTTAGGCGTGAGATTCTCGTAGTAGACATGATCGACCTGCATCATGGGTGCGCCGCAGCAGGCGGCTAGGCACTCCTCTTCTTGCTTCAAATAGAAGCGGCCATCCGGGGTGCTCTGCCCCGTCTTAATTCCGAGCTTTTTTTCGAGGTGCTCAACGATGTCATCGGAACCCCGCAACATACAGGAGATATTGGTGCACACCGAGATCGAATGCTTGCCGATCGGCCTCAGTTCATACATGGAATAGAATGACGCGACCTCGTACACCGCGATCTTGGGCATACCGAGGTAATCGGCCACCGCATCCATCAATTCGGTCGAGAGCCAGGCATGTTCGTGTTGCACCGCGCGCAGCGCATTCAATACCGCAGACTGCTTCTGATCCGATGGAAAACGGGCAGCCCAGTCGTCGATCTCGGATCGCAGGTGTTCCGACAACCGCATGTCTTTCGGCGCCGACATCTATTGAGACGCATGCAGAAGCCCCCCTAGTTCTCCCCTTTGATAAAGGGGGGCTAGGGAGGCTTTTTGATTCAAACAAGGCCGAAAAGCCATCAGCGCTTTCCTTTAGCGATCAATTTCCCCAAACACGATGTCTTGCGTCCCGATAATCGCCACCACGTCGGCCAGCATGTGTCCTTGCGCCATCTCATCGAGCGCCGCCAGATGCGCGAATCCCGGCGCGCGTATCTTCAGGCGGTAAGGCTTATTGGCTCCGTCGGAGATCAGATAGCATCCGAACTCGCCCTTGGGCGCCTCCACCGCAGCGTAGACCTCGCCCTCGAGCAGGCAATAGCCTTCCGTAAACAGTTTGAAGTGGTGGATGAGGGCCTCCATGTCGGCCTTCACCTCCTCGCGCGCCGGCGGCGTGATCTTGTGGTCATCGAGCATGACCGGCCCAGGATTGTTGCGCAGCCATTCGATGCATTGCTTGATAATCGCATTCGACTGGCGCATCTCCTCGATACGCACGAGATACCGGTCATAGCAGTCGCCGTTCACACCGATCGGGATGTCGAAATCGAGCTGATCATAAACCTCGTAAGGCTGCTTTCGTCTCAGATCCCATTCCACGCCCGAGCCGCGCAACATAGGGCCGCTGAAGCCCAGTTGTAGGGCGCGCTCCGGAGACACCACGCCGATCGAAACCGTGCGCTGCTTCCAGATGCGGTTGTCGGTCAGCAGCGTTTCGTACTCGTCGACGCAGGCCGGGAAACGGCGCGTGAAATCCTCGATGAAGTCCAGCAGCGAGCCGGATCTGGCTTCGTTGAGGCGCTCCACGTCTTGCCACCCGTGCCAGCGGGACTCCTTGTACTGCGGCATGCGCTCAGGTAGATCGCGATACACGCCGCCAGGCCGATAATAGGTTGCATGCATGCGCGCGCCGGACACCGCCTCATAGCAGTCCATCAGGTCTTCGCGCTCGCGAAAGGCATACAGGAAGACCGTCATGGCGCCGATATCCAGCGCGTGCGCGCCTAGCCACATGAGGTGATTCAGGATCCGCGTGATTTCGTCGAACATCACGCGGATGTACTGCGCGCGAATCGGCGGCTGGATGCCCAGCAGCTTTTCAATGGCCAGCACGTAGCCGTGCTCGTTGCACATCATGGACACGTAATCCAGGCGGTCCATGTAACCGATGCTCTGGTTGTACGGCTTACTCTCAGCCAGCTTCTCAGTACCTCGGTGCAACAAGCCGATGTGCGGATCGGCGCCCTGGATGACCTCGCCGTCGAGCTCCAGCACCAAGCGGAGCACGCCGTGCGCCGACGGGTGCTGCGGCCCGAAATTCATCGTGTAGTTGCGGATCTCAGGCACCGGAGACCTTCTCGGATTCATCGTCGATATAACGATGGTCGTCCCGGATCACCTTGGGCACCAGCACGCGCGGCTCTATAGTCACCGGCTGATAGATCACCCGCCCCTGCTCGGGATCATAACGCATCTCGACATTGCCAACCAATGGAAAATCCTTCCGAAGCGGATGCCCGATGAAGCCGTAATCGGTAAGGATGCGACGCAGATCAGCGTGACCGTCGAACATGATCCCGAAGAGATCGAACGCCTCGCGCTCGAACCAGTTGGCCGACGCCCAGATGCCAGTGACTGATGGGACCACCGGCGCATTATCGTCCTTGCAGAAGACCTTGAGCCGCAGACGCTCGTTGCGACTGACCGATAGCAGGTGATAGGTGACCCCAAATCGTGGGCCCTCAGCTTTAGGCGGCGGCGGCGCATTCTCGAAGCGGAAACGGGCGAAGCTCACCTTCTTCACGCCGCGACTAAAGCCCATGCCTGTCGCCTCGTCGGTAGTCCACTCGTCCACGCCGTACGCGAGATAATCTACCCCCGCCACATCCATTAGCATCTCGAACTTGAAGTCGGGCTCGTCGCGCAGGGCCTGCGCGATTGTCAATAAGCTCTCTGGCGGAATGGTCACCGCAATCTCTCCGAAGACGATCGCGCAGTCCGCAATCATATCCTTGAAGCGCTCGCGCAGGCGCGCGGCCAGAGACTCGAGGTACTCAGTCGTCAACGTCAGTGAACCCGTCAGCGTGCGATGGTATTGGTGCGCCGGATCTTATTTTGTAGTTGCAAAATGCCGTACAGCAGCGCCTCGGCGGTGGGCGGGCACCCGGGCACGTAGATATCCACGGGCACGATGCGGTCGCAACCGCGCACCACCGAATAGGAATAATGATAATACCCGCCCCCGTTGGCGCAGGAACCCATCGAAATCACCCACTTGGGTTCCGCCATTTGGTCGTATACCTTGCGCAGTGCCGGAGCCATTTTGTTGACCAAGGTGCCCGCCACGATCATCACGTCTGACTGGCGCGGGCTGGGTCGAAACACCATCCCGAAACGGTCGAGATCGTAGCGCGAGGCGCCAGCGTGCATCATCTCCACCGCGCAACAGGCCAAGCCGAAGGTGACCGGCCACAGTGAGCCCGTGCGCGCCCAGTTGATGAGCTTGTCGGCGGTGGTGGTGACAAAGCCTTTTTCAAGAACGCCCTCTATTCCCATTCGAGCGCCCCTTTTTTCCATTCGTAAATAAAGCCGATCACAAGGATGCTCAGGAAGATTCCCATCGCGATAAGGCCGAACAGGCCAATGCCTTCGAGCGCCACCGCCCATGGAAAGAGGAACGCGATCTCCAGGTCGAAGATGATGAACAGGATGGCGACCAGGTAGTAGCGCACGTCGAATTTCATGCGCGCGTCCTCGAACGCCCCGAATCCGCATTCGTATGGCGCGTCCTTGGCCTTGTCTGGCCGGCGAGGTCCGGCCAGTGCGCCCAGCAACATGGGTAGTGCGCCGAATACCAGCGCAATGGCCATGAAGATCAGAATGGGCAGATAGTTATCCAGCATGATTCACGCCCCCCTGGGCGGAGTGACTCGGATATTGCGGGCATCATCGCGCGAGCCACTGACTTAAGCGGCAACCTGACGTTTCGTGGCTTCAAAAAATCGCCGCATCATAGCGGATTTGAAAGTTCGAGGCGAGCCTGAACGTGTGGCCGCCCCGATGTTTGGCGCCGATAGCCGGATACGACAACCATTCCCAGATTGAATATTAAGAATTAATTCCGCAGGGTTCAGCAACTCCCCTCACTACGTAGGCTGCCCACTTTTGTGGGGCCGAAGTGTATCACTCCCAGCGCGAGCGATGCTAGCCTCTCTCTAGCATCCACTATGTCCGCGCACAGGCGTCTCCCCTGAGCGGAGGCGATGCTCCAGTGCGGTTTTGCCGCCGCGACGGTGCCTCAAACCATATATGGAAGGGAGTCCATTAGCACGGATCATCCTCAATCTTACTTAACCGCGCGGCCACAGCCCTAACCACAAACGCTCAGTGCGCATTTCGTATCTCCCTCGGGGATTGGTGGAAATCCCTCATCCCCGGATTCGTTCCGGGGCCAGGCTCCAGGCGAAGAATGAATGGACGACCTGTGAGCGCGGCGAACAGGAGACCGGTTTAGTGCGTGTGCGCTTGGACCAAATCCCCCGCCCGAGGCCTTGTCGATCGACCCCCTTTATGAAAGCGGGCCGTGAGGCTGCATGGCGCGTAGCCGAGCGAGGGATTTTCAGCCGGCTCCAGCCGACACAAATAGATCCGATTGCCATGAATGGCTCAGTAATCCTGAACGAAGGCAGGGCTATGCAGGATGACTTTCGTGATCGTGCATCTTGCCTCTATCTCCTTCCAGCGTGAGTCCACAGCGTCAGGTTTGTCGGATCAAGTGCTTCATTCCCCGCAATGAGTTGTTAGCCAGCGCCCTTCTGATCTCAGTCCGGCAGCTCGTCCAGCCGTCGCTCGAGAAACCGCCGCTCCGGCAGCTGCCGCGCGAGGTTGAGAGCTCGTTGGTAGGAAGTTCGGGCCTCGGCCGTTTTTCCCAGCCTTCGGCACATGTCCGCCCGCGCCGAATGTGCCAGGTGATAGTCGGCTAGATCGCCGCGCGCCAGGATGGCGTCAATAAGGGCAAGGCCCACCGAAGGACCGTCGCGCATCGCGACCGCCACAGCGCGGTTGAGCTCCACCACCGGCGATGGTGCCGCCCGTGCGAGCACGTCGTATAGCCCCACGATCTGCGCCCAGTCCGTCGCATCGGCGCTCGGCGCCTCGGCGTGCATCGCCGCGATTGCGGCCTGGAGCGTGTAGAGACCGAATCGGCGCGACGACAGGGCCCGCTCAACCAGCGCCGACCCCTCCGCGATCTGTTCCCGGTTCCACAGCGAGCGGTCCTGGTCGGCCAGCAGGATCAGCTCGCCCGCCGGTGAGGTGCGCGCGGCGCGGCGCGATTCCTGGAGCAGCATCAGCGCCAGAAGTCCCAGCGCCTCGGGCTCCGGCAGAAGCTCGACCATCAACCTGCCCAGGCGGATCGCCTCGCTCGAGAGATCATGCCGTGTCAGCGATTCTCCCGACGACGCCGAGTAGCCCTCGTTGAACACGAGGTAGATCACCCGCAGGACGGCATCGAGCCGGTCAGGCAATTCGGCGTGTGTAGGCACCTGATAGGGAATATGGGCATCGCGAATCTTGGCCTTGGCGCGCACGATGCGCTGCGCCACTGTGGGTGCCGTGGTGAGGAATGCGCGCGCGATTTCCTCGGTCGTGAGATCGCAGACCTCGCGCAAGGTCAGCGCCACCTGCGCATCCGGCGGCAATGCGGGATGGCAGCACGTGAAGATCAGCCGCAGCCGGTCGTCCTCGATACTCTCGTCTTCCCAAGCGCCTGGATTGCTGGTGTCGGTGTCGAGTTGATTAGCAATCTCCATCAGCGAAGTGTCGAACCGGGCGCGCCGGCGCATGCCGTCGATGGCCTTGAAGCGACCGGTCGAAACAAGCCAGGCCCTGAGATTACTGGGCACGCCATGTACCGCCCACTGTTCCACTGCCGCAGCAAACGCGTCGTGCAGTGCCTCCTCGGCCAAATCGAAATCACCGAGCAGACGGATCAGGGTGGCAAGCACCCGGCGCGACTCAGAGCGGTAGACGGCGTCCACAATCTCGTGCACCCGTTCGGCCGCGTTCTCGCTCATC
>JAPSGG010000101.1 GCA_031177845.1 Chromatiales bacterium | reverse complement strand
CACCGCTCCACCTGTGTTGCACCGACCGGCACGCATATCAGCACGCGGGGACTCGGCCGCAACAGCCTGCTCTGATGCACCTTGCGGATGAAGTACTGCAGCATCTTTTCGGTAGTGGTGAAGTCGGCGATCACGCCGTCCTTCATGGGCCGGATGGCGGTAATATTCTCCGGCGTGCGGCCCAGCATGCGCTTGGCCTCCATGCCGACGGCCTCGATGCTCTTGGTTCCGCCACTGCGATCCTGGCGGATGGCGACCACTGAGGGCTCGTTGAGCACGATGCCTTTGCCGCGCATGTAGATCAGGGTATTGGCGGTGCCGAGATCGATGGAAAGATCGTTGGAAAAAACCCCAAAGATGCGATTCAGCATGGCGGGATGCCGAGTAGTTGTTATGGGAGGACGGCGCTAATGTAGCAGTGGGGTTACGTTTGGGCAAGCCGTGAAATATCATACGTTTCTCCCTCAAACCTGCTGGAGCCGGCCGTGGCGTTAACCTCCGAGGACATTAAAAAGATTGCACATCTGGCGCGCTTGCAGATCGATGAGCAGGACATCCCCGGCTACGCGCGTAATTTGACCGAGATCCTCGCACTGGTCGAGCAGATGAATAGCGTCGATACGAGCGGCGTGCAGCCCATGGCCCATCCGCAGGATGTGAGCCAGCGGCTGCGACCGGATGAGGTCACCGAAACCGATCAGCGCGCGCATTTCCAGCAGATCGCCCCACAGACTGAAGCGGGCTTGTACCTAGTGCCTAGGGTGATCGAGTGACATCCGAGATGTGGGATTCGGGACTTGAAACTTCAGACTCTAAGCAGGGGAATCCAGGGTCGTTCTGTACCTGTTCGTGAGCCTCATGCATAATCTGTCCATCAAACGACTGGTCGAAGCTCTGCGGGCGAAGAAGTTTTCCTCGCGAGATCTGGCCGAACATTTCCTCGCACGCATCGAGCGATTCCAAGAACGGCTAAATTCCTTTATCACCGTGACCCATGACCAGGCGTTGGCCGCAGCGGATGCCGCCGACCAGCGCATCCACGCAGGCGATGCCGGGCCACTCACCGGTGTTCCCATCGCGCACAAGGACATCTTCTGCACCGATGGCGTGAAGACCTCGTGTGGATCGCGGATGTTGGATAGCTTTGTCGCCCCTTACGACGCGACGGTGGTGGCGCGCTTCAAGCAGGCCGGCGCGGTGATGCTAGGCAAGACCAACATGGACGAGTTCGCGATGGGCTCCTCCAACGAGACCAGCTACTACGGTCCGGTGAAGAACCCGTGGGATCTGGCCCGGGTGCCGGGCGGTTCCTCAGGCGGTTCGGCTGCGGCAGTTGCTGCGCGGCTAGTGCCCGGCGCCACCGGCACCGATACGGGCGGCTCGATCCGTCAACCCGCGGCCTTATGCGGCATCACCGGTCTCAAACCGACCTATGGTCTGGTGTCGCGTTACGGCATGATCGCGTTTGCCTCGAGCCTCGACCAGGGTGGGCCACTAGCGCGTACCGCAGAGGATTGTGCGCTGCTGCTGCAGGCGATGGCGGGTTTCGATCCGCGCGATTCGACTAGCATCGATCGTGCAGTGCCGGATTATTCCGCCGGTTTAGACAAGCCCCTCGATGGACTGCGTATTGGTTTGCCGAAGGAATATTTTGGCGAGGGCCTAGATGCAGGCGTAGCCCGCGTGATCGAGGAGGCGATCGCGGGATACCGATCGATAGGCTGCGAGGTCGCCGAGATCAGCCTGCCGAACTCAGGGCTCGCAGTGCCGGTCTATTACGTGGTTGCGCCGGCGGAATGCTCGTCGAACCTCGCACGTTATGATGGCGTGCGCTACGGCTACCGCTGCGAGGACCCCAAGGATCTGACTGACCTTTATAAACGCTCGCGCGGCGAAGGCTTCGGGGCCGAGGTCAAGCGCCGCATCATGATCGGCACCTATGCGCTCTCGGCAGGCTATTACGATGCCTACTATTTGAAGGCCCAGCAAGTGCGCCGGCTCATCAGCAACGATTTCAAGCGCGCCTTTGAACAGGTTGATGTGATCATGGGACCAACCTCGCCCTCCACCGCGTTCAGGCTTGGCGAAAAGGCGAATGACCCGGTGAAGATGTATCTGTCCGACATCTACACCATCGCGGTCAACCTTGCCGGGCTGCCAGGCATTTCTATCCCGGCGGGCTTCCACGATGGGTTACCAGTAGGTTTACAAATCATCGGCAATCACTTCGAAGAGGCTAGACTGCTGAACGTGGCGCACAAATTCCAACAGGAAACCGACTGGCATACACGCGCCCCAATGGAGGCCTGAGGAGACGACACTGCTGACATGCGTCTCGTGCCAATATGCTTCCTCGCGGGTAGCGCCAGATTTGGGTGCGCCGTGCGCATGCGGGAGGCTTAATTGAGATAGAGTATGGGATGGGAATCTGTCATTGGGCTTGAGATTCATGCCCAACTCATGACGAAGGCGAAGGTCTTCTCCGGCGCCTCGACCGCCTACGGCGCGGTACCGAACACGCAGGCCTGTGCCATAGACCTGGGATTGCCGGGCGTGCTGCCGGTGCTCAATGAAGCAGCGGTGCGCATGGCCGTCAAGTTCGGCCTGGCGATCGGGGCCGAAATCGCGCCGCGCTCGGTGTTCGCGCGCAAAAATTACTTCTATCCAGATCTGCCCAAGGGATATCAGATCAGCCAGTATGAGCTGCCGGTCGTGCATCACGGTCGCTTGGACATCGTACTGGATGACGGGACGACGAAGACCATCGGTATCACACGCGCGCATATGGAGGAAGACGCCGGCAAGTCGCTGCACGAGGACTTCCATGGCATGACCGGGATCGATCTCAATCGCGCGGGCACGCCGCTGCTGGAGATTGTCTCGGAGCCGGACATGCGTTCCGCAAAGGAGGCGGTCGCCTACATGAAGAGGCTGCACACGCTGGTCCGTTACCTGGAGATCTGCGACGGCAACATGCAGGAAGGCTCGTTCAGGTGCGATGCAAACGTCTCGATAAGACCTAAGGGTGAGCAGCGACTCGGCACGCGAACGGAGTTGAAGAATCTGAACTCGTTTCGTTTCGTGGAGCGTGCCATCGAGTACGAGATCGCGCGGCAGATCGAGGTGCTGGAAGGCGGCGGTCGGATCGTGCAGGAGACGCGCCTGTACGATCCGATCAAGGATGAAACCCGTCCACTGCGGGCCAAGGAAGAGGCTAATGATTACCGCTATTTCCCCGATCCGGACCTGCTACCACTTGAGATCACGGCCGACCTGATTGAGTCGGTGCGCGCTGAGCTACCGGAACTTCCGGACGCGAAGAAGGAACGCTTCATCCGTGACTTTGGGCTTGGCCCCTACGATGCCGCCGTGCTGACCGCCACCCACGAGCTGGCAAAGTACTTCGAGGATACGGTGCGCCATCTTGGCGGCAGCCCTAAATTGGCAGCCAACTGGGTGATGGGCGAGGTATCCGCGGCCCTGAATAGGGACGGCATAGATATCGCCGCAAGCCCGGTGGGTCCCGCAGCATTGGCCGGACTGCTCAAACGCATTGAAGACAACACCATCTCCGGCAAGATTGCCAAGGAAGTTTTCGAGGCTATGTGGTCGGGCCATGGCGACGCGGATCAGATCATCGAAAGCCGCGGCCTCAAGCAGATTACGGATACCTCTCGGATAGAGGTCATGATCGACGAGGTGATCGCGAAGAATCCCCAGCAGCTTGCTCAATTCCGTGCCGGCAAGGACAAGCTCTTCGGATTCTTTGTCGGCCAGGTGATGATGGTCTCGAAGGGCAAGGCCAATCCCGCCCAGGTCAATGAAATCCTAAAGCGCAAGCTAGCCGGGTAGGACACGCCCTCCCGGGTCACGGCCGGCGGATAGCTCCTACAGCGCGCGCTGGCGCGTGGGAGCGACGCCCTTCGTTGCGATTGTGTCGGTTCAACCCACGCGACGTCCCAGCGTCGCTCGCTCGTGGCCGGCGAGATCAAGATGGGTTTCGATTTCCCGCAGTCCATAGTGTTCGAATAGCTCACGCACCCGAGCTCCCTGATCATAACCGTGCTCCACGATTAGCCAGCCTCCCGGATTCAGAAAAACCCCGGCTTTCCGTGCGATAAGGCCAAGATCGTGAAGCCCGTCTGCCGCACTGATCAACGCCTTGCGTGGCTCGAATTGTAGCGCCGGATCTTGCAGATGCGGGTCGCTAATACCCACATACGGCGGATTGCTGATGATCAAATGAAAGCGTCCACGCAAGGGTGAAAACCAGTCGCCAATTAGGAACCGGATATTCGTGTGCCCCAGGCGGCGTGCATTGCCGGCTGCCACGGTGAGCGCCGGTTTAGATACGTCGGTCGCGTTGATTCTGCTTTCAGGCCTCTCCTTCGCGATGGCGATTGCGATGGCGCCGCTGCCGGTACCAAGATCGGCGATCTCGCTGGCTGCGTGAGCCGGGATGCGAGCGAGCGCCAGTTCGACCAGCAACTCGGTTTCCGGGCGTGGTATCAGCACGTCGGGCGTTACTCTAAGCGGCAATGACCAGAATTCTTTAACGCCGACAATGTAGGCCAGAGGCTCGCCACTGGCTCTGCGCCTGAGCAACTCTTCATACCGCTGGCTCTGCGACTCGGCCAGGTGGGCTTCAGGGTGAGCATGGAGAAAGCTGCGTTCGCAGCTAAGCACCTGGGAGAGCAGCAGCTCGGCATCGAGTTCCGGGGTTTTACCGATGGATGACAACGCTGCTCGCGCGCGATCTAGAGCAATATGTATGGTGGACATTGGCAACGGCGCAGCCTTTCGCCGGAGTGTCAGCAAGGTTTTGCTCAACTGCATCCGAGCAGCGGAGCAACGAGGAATCTTGTCCGCGCAAGCGCTGAGACTCCCCGCATTCGTTCGGAATGACTCACTCCACGTTTCGTCCGATGAACCGGTGAATGACCACCGCGGCGAGGGCGCCGCTCCTGACTTCCGGCCATGTAGGCAAGAACGTCATCACGGCCGAACGTGCCTGGGTCGGGCTTAAGGCTGTCGAGTGTACGTTAGTCGACCACCGTAGCCAGTAGATCAGCCTGATGCTCGTGGACCAAAGGATCGATGATCTGATCTAGGTCACCCTCCATAATCTCCTCGAGCTTGTACAGGGTAAGATTAATGCGGTGATCGGTGACCCGGCCCTGCGGAAAATTGTAGGTGCGGATGCGCTGCGAACGATCGCCGCTACCTACTAGGATGCGGCGCGTCTCGGCTTGTTCGGCGGTTTGTCTGGTGCGCTCAATCTCCATCAGCTTCGCTTGCAAGAGCGACATGGCGCGCGCGCGATTCTTATGCTGGGAGCGCTCGTCTTGACATTCCACGACGATGCCGGTCGGCAAGTGCGTGAGGCGCACCGCGGAATCCGTCTTGTTGACGTGCTGTCCGCCCGCGCCGGACGCGCGATAGGTGTCCACTCGCAAATCAGAAGGACTGATCTCGATCTCGTCCAGTTCGTCCGGTTCCGGCATCACCGCGACGGTGGCCGCCGAGGTGTGAATGCGCCCTTGGGCTTCCGTCTCGGGCACGCGCTGCACGCGGTGCACGCCAGATTCGAACTTCAGCTTGGAATATACGCCCTGCCCGCTGATGCGCGCGATCAACTCCTTGTAGCCTCCATGTTCACCTTCGCTGCGGGTCAGTACCTCGGGCCGCCAGCCACATCTTTCGGCGTAACGAGCGTACATGCGGTAAAGATCGCCGGCGAAGATAGCCGCCTCGTGACCCCCGGTGCCAGCACGTACCTCCAGAAAAACGTTGCTGCGATCGTGCGGATCCACAGGTAGCAGCAGCCGCTGGAGGTCAAACTCCAGAGCCTCGAGCTGGACGTGGGTGCGCGCCATGTCGTCCTCAGCCATGGCGCGGATCTCGGCGTCCGCATCGTTCAGCATTTCCTGTAGGGCCGAGAGCTCGGACCGCGCTGCGCGGTACGCGACGAATTTGCTCGCAATTTCCTCCAACTGGGCGTATTCCACCGAGAGCTTGCGATAGCGATCCTGATCCTCGATTACCTCCCGCTCGGCCAAGAGCCTCGCGATCTCCGTATGGCGCTCGACCAGTCCTTCCAGTTTGGCTTGAATCGAGGGCGTCATGCCGGCTCAGTCTTCGTCGTCTTCACCGGGCAACTGCAACAGGATGCGGGCCGCTTCCAACAGATCCTCGTGGCCTTCGCGGGCCGCCTTGTTGAGGGCA
>JAPSGG010000372.1 GCA_031177845.1 Chromatiales bacterium | reverse complement strand
TGCGTAGCGCACCTTGCCTTCCTCGATCAGGCTGGCCATGACGCCCCAGGCCTCCTCGATGTCCCTGTCCGGATTTGGCCAGTGGATTTGATAGAGGTCGATGACGTCCGTATCGAGCCGTCTGAGGCTGTCTTCCGCCTCCTCGCGAACACTCTTCGCATCGAGCTGCCCGAACGGCGCCGTGCCGCCTTGCCTCCAGCGAAGACCGCACTTGGTGGCGATGATCACCTCGTCCCTACGCCCGGCGACTGCCTTGGCCACGATTTCTTCCGCGTGCCCCAGACCGTAGACAGCCGCGGTATCAATCCAGTTGACTCCCAGATCGAGCGCGCGCCGAATGGCGGCCATGGACTCCTTGTCATCCTGCGGCCCCCAGCCGAAGTCCCAGCCGCCACCGCCAATGGCCCAGGTACCGAGTCCGACCGTGGTCAGCTTTAGAGTGCTAGCTCCGAGTTGTCGTGTCTGCATTCGGTTACTCCCGTGGATCAGCTTCGAATGGCGCATAACGGCATAGCCGAAGCGCATACGCCGCATTACCGTAGGAGCGATCCCCAGATCTAGATTCCCCTCACTCCATCTCTGTCCCAGACGGAGAAGGGCTAGAGACGAGGCCGCGAGGATGCCGCTCCTACATTGCTAACGGTCCTTGACGAGTCGAGCAACCCCCGTGCCACCTTGTGTCTCAGCCAAGCCCCTACTGCGCAATGGGCTCTTAGCGAATGCCTCAAACGGAGTTCGGCGATTGCTCGACTGCGTGTGGCTTAGGTTGCCCCATTTACGCCCTTACGCCTTCACGCTGTCGCACCCACGCCTTCCGGGCGCCACGGGCTCAACCTTCTCCGAATACCTTTCGCAGCAATTCCGTGGTGCGCTTGGCCGGGTTTTCGCGGATGGCGGCCTCCTCGCGGGCGAGATAATAAAAGATCCCATCCATCCCTTGCTCCACCACGTAATCGGTCAGATCCGCTGTGACATCCGGCACGAAGGGCAGATCCCGGTAGCTCGCCATAACATCGTCATAAGCCTGAATAGCGCCCACCTGAGAGAGACTATCGGCGACCACAGGGCGCATCTCGGTCGCCAGCGGTGTAGACATCCTGCCGCGAAAATACTGGGTCGCCGCATCGTCTGGCCCCTGATAAACCGCCTTCGCGTCCTCTAGAGTCATCTCGCCGATGGCATCCCAGAAAAGGGCCTTGGCTTTGGGTGTGGCGATTTCGGCGGCGCGATTGAGCTTGATCTCCAGGTCTGCGAGCATCGAACCCATCCCCACCTTTTCCAGGGTGGACTTGACCGTCTGGAGACTCTCCGGAAGCGGGATGTGTATGGTCGGATCGGACGCGAAGCCACCGACCTGTCCCAGCTGGTTCACCACCGTCTCGGTGCCGACGCGCAGCGCCTCTTTCAGCCCAGCGGCGATTTGCTCCACGCCGAGTCCGTCACCGGCGGATGACTCTCCGGTCAGGTCTTCTAACAGTTTCTTGCCCTCGTCCAGCCAGCCGCCGTGTGCTACACCGCCGGCAACCGCCACACACAACAGACCTGCCGCAATCGCAGGCAAGGACGTCTTCGGCCACGGGCTGATCGAAACGCGCTTGTTTCTGGTCATGCGGTACGCTCCTGTTGGGCGGCCAGGCGTTTGCCTCAGCGATACGATGCATAGGCCAGCTGGGTGATCTCGCGCTGCGTGGTGCACAGGCCTCGAACCCCGCATCACTGTTATAGTAGAGAACCCCTGATTTATTCAGGGATTATCGAACAACCGCAGGCCGAACCTGCTAGCCTCGGAGGAAAGCTAATGAAAATACTGCAAGAATTCAAACAATTCGCAATGCGCGGCAACGTGGTGGACATCGCCGTAGGGATCGTCATCGGCGTGGCGTTCGGAAAAATTGTTAGTTCGCTGGTGAGCGATATCATCATGCCCCCGATCGGTATGCTGATGGGCAATGTCGACTTCAGCAACCTGTTCATCACCTTAGGTCGCGGTGACTACCAGACATTGGAGGTCGCCCGGGAAGCGGGCGTCGCCACCATCAACTATGGCGTATTCATCAATACGGTCCTGGATTTCGTCATCGTCGCGTTCGCGATCTTTCTGGTAGTCAAGGCCATGAACAAGATGAAGCGCCAAGACCCCGCGCCGGCCCCAGACGTCCGCCAGTGCCCCGAATGCTTGTCCTCCGATATTCCAGTCGCTGCCAAACGCTGCCGGCATTGCACCGCCGTACTCACCCGCTGACGCGGCGGTTCATCCTGCGCCGGCGCTGCTAGTGATATCGCGCATGGATGTCCCGGCTCCTTATTCCACTGCCATGATCGATGGCGCAGCCGGCAGGACAATTTTGTTCCGTATAGAACCTGGCGCATTGCCGCCGCTCATCGGCCGATCTGCCACGCCTATTCCCCTGGTCGGTTTTCGCCTAAAGCCTGTCGATTCGCCGCTTAAAACCCCTAAGCGCCCGGCTAATAATCGTTGCGGAAGATATAAGCGCTTAGGCGTTAATGAGAATCGTGCCAAGGACACGTGTATTCTTTCGACGAAGG
>JAPSGG010000100.1 GCA_031177845.1 Chromatiales bacterium | reverse complement strand
GGGATTAAAACCGAACGCCATTCTGGATTTGTATGCCGCTGAAATACGATATTGCGGCTGATATATGCGAGCGCCTTGCGCGGGTGCGGAAGGCCATCGCCCGCGCGGAGCAACGCTACGGACGTCCAGCAGAAAGCGTGATCCTGCTCGCCGCCAGTAAGACGCAAACGGTAGAGCGAATCCGAGCCGTCGCCCAGTGTGGACAGCGGCTATTTGGTGAGAACTACGTGCAAGAGGCCGAACCCAAGATTACCCAACTCCGCGATCTGCGCTGGCACTACATCGGACCGCTTCAGGCCAATAAGACTGGTCGGGTAGTCAAGCTATTTGAGTGGGTGCATACCGTCGATCGCCTGAAGATCGCTCGACGCCTGAGCACTCAAAGGGCCGGCTTGGGCAAGCCACTCGACGTGTGTCTGCAGGTTAACATCAGCCGCGAACCCCATAGGGCCGGAGCCCTACCGGAGGAGTTGCCTCAACTCGCTGAACAGGTCGCGGCATTAGAGAACCTGAGGCTGCGCGGCTTGATGGCCATTCCAGCGGCCACCAGGGATTTTGAAGAGCAACGGCGTACATTTGCTGCCATCCGAAGCGCTCTGGAGAATCTCCACGACCGCGGTCATTGTCTGGATGCCTTGTCCATGGGCATGAGCGGCGACCTGGAAGCGGCTATCGCCGAAGGTGCGACCATCGTGCGCATTGGCACCGCGATCTTCGGACCCCGCCGATGATGGGTAATAGGAACGATCTCGCGACTGCCTTCCTCCCGCGAAATTTCCCGCCGCCTGCTGCGACTGCCTCTTTACCAAAGGAGGGATCGTAAGGGATTAAGGTACACTAGCGATGGTCACAACCGACCAAACAATCGACCCATGATAAGACACACGATCGCCTTCATCGGCGGCGGCAACATGGCGCGCAGCCTGATCGGCGGCCTAGTGGCCGGGGGCTGGTCTGAGGACAAGTTACTGGTTTCAGATCCGGACCCCGCCCAGCGCGAACTGCTGGTCAAACAGTACGCCGGCGTGCGTGCTTTTAGCGACAACACCCAAGCCGCCCATAGGGCCAGCGTCGTACTAATGGCGGTCAAGCCTCAGGTGCTTAAATCCGTGGCGCAGGCACTTGCAGCCACGGTTCAGGCGCGTAGACCTCTCATCGTGTCGATCGCCGCCGGTATTCGGGCCGCTGATCTGGAGCGCTGGTTGGGCGGTGAGCTGGCCATGGTGCGCTGCATGCCAAATACGCCGGCCCTGGTGCAAAGCGCCGCGACCGGCCTCTATGCCAATCCCCACGTGACTCGAGAACAGCGAACCACCGCGGAGACGATTCTGCGTGCGGTGGGCGAGACCCTATGGGTCGAAGACGAGGCGCTGTTGGATGCAGTGACCGCCCTTTCCGGCAGCGGACCTGCCTATTTCCTGCTGGTGATGGAAGCGATGGAACAGGCGGGCCAAAAGCTGGGTCTGCCCCCGGGAACCGCGCGCCGGCTTACCCTCCAAACTGCGTTGGGCACCGCGAAACTGGCGATGGCGGGCGAGGACGATCCCGGCACCTTGCGCGCGCGCGTGACCTCCAAGGGAGGCACGACCGAACGCGCAATAGCCGAGCTTGAACGCGGCGACCTGCGAGGGCTCTTTGATGGCGCGCTGACCGCGGCGGCGCAGCGCGCGAGAGAGTTGGCCGATGAATTCGCGGAGGAGAAAAGATGAACGAAGTGGCAAGCAACGTCTCGGCTTTTCTGGTTCATACCCTATTTACGCTGTATATCGCGGCGTTGATGCTACGCCTGCTGTTGGCATTGATGAGGGCGGACTTCTATAACCCTCTGTCTCAGTTTCTGGTCACCGTCACCGATCCGATCGTGGTGCCGCTGCGGCGCCTTATACCGAGCGTCGGCGGCGTGGACAGCGCCTCAATTGTGCTGATACTGGCGCTCAAGATGCTGGAGCTCTGGCTACTGGCATGGATTGCCGGTGCCAAGCTGGGACTGCCGACCTTGATCATTGCCGCCTTCCTCCAGATCATGGAGCTCCTGATCTACATATACATCTTTGCGCTCATCGCACAGGCCATCATCAGTTGGATCGCGCCAGCGCAGGCCTACGAGAATCCGGCTGTATCGATCCTTCAGGACCTCACTCGACCGCTGCTGCAACCAATACGGCGGGTGCTACCACCGATCGGCATGGTCGATCTATCGCCGCTGGTAGTCATTATCGGTTTGTACGTGCTGCTGATCGTCCTGCGCTCGCTGTACTAGGGTGAGTCGCGACCGAATGTCCAGTGAACACTCGAGAACCGCAGCGAACGACCGAACTTGGAATTTCGGGCTGGGATTTCAATGAGCGCAGTTGGTGCGCCAGGGCGATGGCAATGACGGTATCCCCCACACACTATGCCCAATTTGCATCCCCGTCCCCCCATCATTAGACTTTTGCCACTTCTCAACCGACCTGCGGTGTCAGAAGTATGGCCGCAAGCATCCCGGCAGATTCCGCCGGCCTGGTTTCTTCACAGAAACTGCACTTCAGCGACCCGCTGCCGCTGGACTGCGGACGGCAACTGACTCAGTTCGAGCTGGCCTACGAGAGCTACGGCGCGCTCAACGCCGAACGCTC
Organism: Chromatiales bacterium; assembly: GCA_031177845.1. Lineage (GTDB taxonomy): Bacteria > Pseudomonadota > Gammaproteobacteria > JACCYU01 > JACCYU01 > JAPSGG01. The sequence continues at coordinate 3,626 of JAPSGG010000100.1, read as the reverse complement.
CAACGCTGTATTGGTATGTCACGCTCTGTCGGGCGATCAGCATGCCGCCGGTTATCACAGCGCGTCGGATCGTAAACCAGGCTGGTGGGATTCCTGCATCGGCCCCGGCAAATCATTCGACACGAATAAGTTCTGCGTCATCTGCCCCAATAACCTGGGCGGTTGTCGTGGCTCGACCGGCCCGAACAGCATCAATCCCGAAACGGGCAGATACTATGGCGCGGACTTTCCGGTAGTCACCGTCAAAGACTGGGTGCGGTGCCAGGCGCGTTTTGCCGACGCCTTGGGAATCAAGCAATGGGCGGCGGTGGTCGGCGGCTCCTTGGGGGGAATGCAAGCCTTGCAGTGGGCGATCGATTACCCGGATCGCATACGGCACGCGGTGGTGGTCGCCGCAGCAGCGAGACTGTCCGCACAGAACATCGCCTTTAACGAAGTCGCGCGCCGGGCGATCTATTCAGACCCCGACTTTCACGGCGGTCATTACTATGATCACGACACGGTGCCGGCGCGTGGATTGATGCTGGCGCGCATGATCGGCCATATCACCTACCTCTCGGATGATGCCATGCGCGCGAAATTCGGCCGAGAATTGCACGAGGGCAAGCTGAATTTCGGTTATGACGTCGATTTTCAGGTCGAGAGTTACCTGCGCCATCAGGGACAATCGTTCGTAGACCGGTTCGACGCGAACACTTATCTGTTGATGACCAAGGTGCTGGATTATTTTGACCCCGCCGCCGACTACGGCAACGATCTAGCTGAAGCATTTCGCAGGGCCACCGCCCGATTTCTGGTGATTTCGTTCACTGGCGACTGGCGCTTCGCCCCGGCGCGCTCGCGCGAGATCGTGCGGGCGCTGTTGGATGCGGATCGGGAGGTCACCTATGCAGTGATCGAGGCCAATCAGGGACACGATGCATTCCTGATGCCGATCCCGCAATATCTCAAGGTGCTTCGCACCTACATGCGGCGCGTTGCCTTGGAACAGGGCTCGATTGCGGATGCGCCCTGATCTGGAAATTATTTCCGAATGGATTCAGCCCGGCACGCGGGTGCTGGACCTGGGTTGCGGCGATGGCACCCTGCTCGAGCATCTGCGCGATACCCGCAATGTAACCGGCTACGGCCTTGAGATCGACGACGACAATATTCTCAGGTGCATTGAGCGTGGCGTCCAGGTCATCAAGACCGACTTGGACGCAGGATTAGCCGATTTCTTCGACGAAGACTCCTTCGATTATGTGGTCATGACCCAGACACTGCAGGCGGTGTACTACCCTGCAAGTCTGTTGGATGAGATGTTACGAGTCGGGCGCGAGGGAATCGTCACCTTTCCCAATATCGGGCATTGGCAAAGCCGCCTACACCTGGCCCTGGGTGGCCGCATGCCCATCACCCGCGCGCTGCCCAGCGATTGGTACAATTCATCTAACATCCACCTGTGTTCGCTCAAGGACTTCGAAGAGCTTTGTCATAAACAGCGAATCAAGATCCTTCATCGCGAGGCGGTCGACTATGCGCATCGCGCGAGCTGGGGCGCGCGGTGGTTTCCGAACCTCTTGGGGGAGATTGCGCTTTATCGCTTCTGTCGGGTAACGGGCTCCTAGCGGTTTTTCCCGGGCGTCGTCCAATTCACGGAGGCGAAGCCGAATTTATTGCCTATACTTGTATTCTAACGAGGATGATAGCCAGCCTTCCCAAAGGAGGGTGTATGAAAGCATTGAAGACGTGGGCTACGGCGTTTATCTGCGCCATCCTAATGTTTGCAACGGGCATGGTGAGCGCAGAGCAAGCTGAGCAATTCGGCGACTACGAGATTCACTACAACACCGTGAGTACGGACTTCCTTGCGCCGCAGATCGCGAAGTTGTACGGCATTACACGCAGCAGCAATCGCGCTATACTCACGGTCACGGTGCTGAAAAAGCAATTGGGAGTAGCCGCCCTGCCGGTGAAAGCACAGGTTCAGGCTAGCGCGGTGAATCTAAGCAATCAGATCAAGCCCATGTCGATGCGTGAGATTACCGAGGGCGATGCGATCTACTACGTCGGCGAATTTCCGATCTCGGATAATGAGACACTGGATTTCAATCTCATCGTGAGCACCGATGGCGGCGCCACTCACTCGCTTGCCTTTCGACAGCAGTTCTTTACCGAATGAGCCGCCTTACGCAGGCGCGTTTCGAACTGCGTTATCGGCTGCAACGGCTATTCGTACCCTAAAAAAAGGCCTGACAAGCCGCGAATCCAAGGCGTGCGATATCGCCAGCCACAAAACGTCATGGTATCTTAAGCTGCGCTGTTCCAGTCCAACGATAATTTAAGGAGCAATCGATGGCTAACAAACAAGCTACCGCAAGCGCCGTCAAGAAATCACCGACCAAGTCCGAAATACTGAACCATATCGCCAGCGACACGGGCATGAGTCGCAAACAGGTCGATGCGGTTCTGGGCTCGCTGCAGGGCCTGATCGCCAGAACCCTGAAGTCCCGCAATGCGGGGCTGTTCAGCTTGCCGGGTCTCATGAAGATAAAGGTCGTCAAGAAACCGGCCACCAAGGCGCGCAAGGGGATCAATCCATTTACCGGCGAGGAAACGATGTTCAAGGCAAAGCCTGCCCGTAAGGCGGTCAAGATCCAGCCACTGAAGGGTTTGAAGGATATGGTCTGACGAGATCCGGTAACGCCGCGAGCCGGCCGGCTAAACCGGCTCGCCCTTATCTTATCCACGTGACCTACACGGCAGGTTCATCCAGAGCTTCTCGAAGTTGTATTGGTCGACTCCAGAACCCGTAGTTTGGTCCTAATAAAGTCCTTGTGTGGGACGTACAGCAAATCGGCTATCCTTCTGATCTGCGCCTCTTCATACTTATCCAACCGACGGTCAGCAAACGCCACCCTCCACATATCCTCAATGATTCGGCGTTTCTGCTCAGCCGTGAAGTGATCATTGATTAAGCGCAAAAACGGGTGAAGTGACACCGTATCCTCGTCCTGCTCCAGTGCGAGCTTGAGTAGCTCCTGAGTGTCCTCTTCACTAAACGCGAAGTGACTCTTTAACGCGTCCGCCACTGTTGTCAGCTCTTCTTCCTGCATTTTGAAATCCGCGCGGCTAACTTCGAGCAGCAGCGCGGCAGCAGCCATTTGCAAGCTGTGTGCCGATGGCTCGCGTTCACCTTCGTCCGCCATCCGGGATGCAAAGAATGCTTTGATGGATTCAAGCATCATCAGCGTTAACGCCAAATTGTGAAGGGTGGGGCGCTTCGGAGTTTATAGACCCAGTGGCGCCTGTACCGCAAGCTGTACAGACCGTCCGAAAAACTAGCGAATAGATCTTCCACCAGCCGATGGTCTACAGGATCGTGATTCAGTCTGCTTCCAGGTGGCGTTCGGCCACATGGGTTCTCGCATCAAGGCCGCCGACTCGAACGTGATGCCAGGGCTGATTCTTCGGCCGGCGCGAGCGTGCAACATGCTCGTACCACTCCTCCACGCCTTCGAATACCGGATCCACGTCGTAGATGATAACCCTGTATTCGAGCATTCTGTGGTGAACCATCTGCCCCATAGAAAAGGCTGCTTCAAGTACCACGAACCTCTTACAGTTGAGAAGACCAAACAGGC
>JAPSGG010000099.1 GCA_031177845.1 Chromatiales bacterium | reverse complement strand
GATAAACATATATCATCACGGTGGCAAGCGGGACTGAAAATCCGCGTGTCGGCAGTTCGATTCTGTCCCTGGCCACCATTCCACCGCATCATAACGCGCTACAGCGCGCCTCCAACATAGTTTCTCGATAGACCTAACAAGCATTTCTGTGTGACCGTTGTGACCCACTTGTGACTTAATTGGGAACACTCGGGATCAGTAGCACACTACCTGCCACTCATACCGCCTCGTGTAGGGGTTTAACACCTGCTCATGACTACGGGTGTCCGGTGTGGCCGACCGATGGGACATCGAGTGGCGCTAATGGGCGCACAGAAGGGCTAGGGACACTACAGAACGTGGGCGGGCAAGGGGATCCCCGTTGCCCGTTCGCACAGTCCATCACTTCCCCATCAACGCACTGACCGGTGCAGTCCGCGTTAGCCAGTGACGCGGTTTAAGGGTTTCTGGCGGGACTAGCACTGCTACGCCGCCCTTTCCGTGCACCGCTCAATCCACCCTTGGTTGATTTGTCGCCGCGTCTCGGACGATGACCACCTGTTCGGGTGCGTCGAATACGAGCTTGACTTGGCCGGCGCCACACTCCAGGACCTTAAGGGTGAAGCTATGGCGGTCAATGATGCGTATCATCTCGCCGACTTTACCCGTAATTACCAGCACGGCTAGCATCCTCGTGGTAGTTGAAGCTAATCCTTACTTAAGGCTCGCGAGCTACAATTCAATAGCCAACACGCCGGGCACGATACATCTACTGGCCCGCAAATTGCCTGCATAAGCCTATTTGGAGATGTCATCTGCTGTGCATACTGTGAACGAGCAACGCCTGTCCGATGAAGACTATGTGGCACTCAGTGAAGAGTACATACGGATACAAAGGCGCCTACTGGCACTGCTTCGCGAAGGCAAGCGCGACCTAAGACTGGTGGAGCAATCACACCGTATAGTCGATCGCATTCGGGAGCATGTAAATGCTCTGCGCAAGGCTGAACAGAGCTTGCGCGTGCGACATTGATCCAGTAGGCATCCAGCGGGACCCTTTAGAGGCCCTCATCACTGATAGCCTCATCCTGAGTGGATTCAGGGACAATGGCCACACCCTCAGGCGCATTGAAGCCCAGCGCTACTAGGTCCCCGTTTGTGCCCAGCACTCTAACCTCCACGCTGTGTTGCTGATCCACGATCCGTACAGTCTCGCCAACTCTAGGTGTAAGCACACGCATTGACGTGGCCCTCGGTTGTTAAGCTACTGCGTCTATGGGGCTCTTAGGCTAGATTTCAATATCCGTCGAAGATCCATGAGATCTTACCGCTCGTCCGCCGTTTCGAACCGGAGCCGGTGGTCTCGTCTGACGGAGCGGTCATCGCAGTGGAAGTGACGCAAGGCGAAAAGAGCCGCGTGGAGTTCGTGAAGACGGACGACAACGGCAACTATCGCTTCTTCGCAAAGGACGACTTCTCCGGCCGCACGGTCTAACAGGCACTCTACGACGGCGATAAGGAGCACGCCGACGCACAGTCCGGCTTTGCGCATACTTCGTGAAGTGATTCGGGATGTACCGAGCGCCGGCAAATCGCCGGCGCTCGGTGGTGCTCTCGGGTGCGTGCGGAGTGCAACCGGACCCTCCTCCGGAAAGCTGGCTTCAGCGCTCTTCGTCTTGCCCGTCATCCACCAATCGAACTGCTTCGGATCCAGGATCACGGGCATGCGGTTATGAAGCTGGGCCATCATGTCATTGGGCCCGCACGTCAGTATGGCGCAGGATTTGATGATCTCGTCCTCGCCCTTCCGCATCTCCCAGAAGCCCGCAAAGCACATGGGTGAGCCGTCGCGCATGTGGATGTAAGGCGGCTGGCGGGGCTCAATGTCGCCATCTCTTGACTTTCTTTACAATTCCTGTACAAACGCGCCAAGAAAACCAGGCGAAATCGAGAATTATGCGGCACTGGCCCACGGTGCGAGACGCCAGAAAATCAAATAAATCCCAAGGCTTAGGAACATTCTGGAACTTTCCGGAAAGCGCTGTTCAAGCACTGAAAATCCGCGTGTCGGCAGTTCGATTCTGTCCCTGGCCGCCATTCCATACCTAATTGGCTGTAGCACGCCAAATTCAATGGGCGTTTCCGAGTGTTCCCGGAAGGGACAAGGGGGGGAGAAATCATGCGATCGTTTATTCTTCAGTTGACGGGCTTTCTACTTACCCGACCCTCTGTTACGGCAGGTGCGAGATATTCACGGCCGGTGAAAGGCTGCTCTGCCCGTCCTCATAATAGGACGACAAGAAAACCGCGCTCCAACAGCAATCATCCACTGCCGATCGCCGGCGTAGTGTTGCTACTTGCCGCGGCGCCAGCAATCCGGGCCGAGCTTGGCCTAGAAGAAGCCAATACTAGGCTAGCCTCTGAAGATACTGCCACCGGCTGGCAAAAAAAGTGGGCGGTGCAGGAAGGCTTTTCCGTCAGCATCGACACCGAGGGTTATCAATACCCCACCGCAATCGCCTTCGTTCCAAATCCCGGCAGTGGCCCAAAAGATCCTCTCTATTTCGTAACGGAGTTACGGGGCAAGGTGAAGGTGGTAACCAACGACCGAACGGTATACACCTTTGCCGAGGGTTTCCTGGAAACGGAATTCGATAAGGAATCGCCCACAAGCTTGGCAGAGTTCGGGCTGGCCGGCATCTGTCTCGAGCCCGCATGGGGCTACGTGTTCGTGACGTTCGCCTATCAGGATGAAGGGGCGATACGCAACAACATCGTACGCTTCGAGACCACGCCCCGGACGTTTGCGCTGAAACCTAAGTCGCAATGGGCCTTCACGGGGGTCTTCGCGCCCTACGAATCCGGCGTTTCTCATCAGATCGGTCAATGCCAGATCAGCAACGGCATGCTGTACGCGGGCATCGGCGATGGATGGAACTCGCACCTGGGCAGCCAGAAACTCGACACCTTACAGGGCAAGGTGATCCGCATGACCTTGGATGGCAAGCCCGTGGCCGACAACCCGTTTTACGAGGACGATGACATCCTGAAAGCGCGCAACTACATCTGGGCCTATGGAATGCGCAATCCCTTCGGCCTGGAGGTCGTGGATGGCCGAGTGATGGTCGCGGAGAACGGCGTGCACGTGGATCGTTTTTTACAGGTGCGACCGGGAAGGAATTATCTGTGGAGCGGAAGCGACTGGAGTATCGCGGCCAACGCCGATTATGTCTTCTTCAATGCCGTCGGGCCGGTGCAGATGGATCATTACCAGCTTACCGCGCCCGCTTTTCCTGCCGAGTACCGTGATGAGTTCTTCGTGGCGCTATCGAGCGAAGCGACTCCGGGCATCATGCGCATCCCCTATGGCGGCAACAGAGGGCGCATCGTGGACGTCCCGAGTTACTTTCTGAGGTCCACCGAGGACGGCGTGGACTCTCCCATCGTGGGACTGGCGTTTGGCCCTGACGGACTTTATTTCGCGCCGATACTGCCGGTGCGAAATGGACAGGGCGCCGTGATGAAGATCCAATACGATCCCCCAAATGCCCATTCCATTACTATGGAGGACCTATATGCGTTCAAGATCGCGACCGCGGATCGTAAGAAGATCATCGAGGTGATGCATCAGGAGGGCTGTTTCGGATGTCACCGGGTTGCGGGCGTGAACCTGCTCGGGGGCACGAAGGGCCCAATGCTTGGCGATTCCGCGATGGTCGAGCGGCTTCAAGAGCGGCTCAGTTCCCCGGAATACCTAGAGTCGCTGCAAGCCCTCGACGCGCGCGATGAACCGCCGTTCAATCGTTTTAAACAGGCGCGCGACCAGATCGTCAACGCAGAAGGGCGCGAGCGCGTGCGCCTGTGGGTTAAGTATCAGATATTGGAACCGCGCTTCGACGGCCCGCTTTCGGCCATGCCCAATCTTGGCGTGAGTGAGGCGGCGGCCGACGCCATTTCGCACTTACTGGTGAGCGGCTCGGAACGAGGATTTGTAGAAAAGCTGCAAAGATGGATCTATAAGACCGAGGAAAGACGCCTCGCGACCACATTCGGCGCGGGAGCGCTTATCGCTCTACCGGGATGGTTCGTGCTTTGGTGGCTCGCGCGGTTAGTCTTGCGGCGACGCCGATCCTAGCCGGTTCACTTGCTCAGCGCTTTCATTGTAGAAGGAAACGCCGGGCAGCAGTGTCACTTCACCGCGCTGTGTCCCATTCCCGCGTCAACAGGACACGGTGCTGGAGTATGGGTCGATGGTTCACTTCTTCCTCATCGGCCTGTCTGCGCGTATAGATGCGGAGGGGGAGACACCCTATTACAGCCGCGGTGAATGGATTACGGCCGCCGGATTTGTTAATCGAACTGAGCGGAGGCGATCTCGCGACCAGTACGCGAGCTAGCATTGCCAAGAGGGCGCTACCACGTCCTTCACTGACGTAGTAATAGATCCTGATCTCGCGCTGGACCCAGGAAACGACGCAATTCCGGTTCAATTCTTGCTGATCGTTTGTCGTGGATCGCACGTGTCACGACAAGGGCGGCTTTTCGCAGTGGGATTGGTCAGAATCGTTTAGCAAAGGAAACTTGTCTCGCGTCGCGGACACGCAGGCGTCCGCAGTCTTGCGGATCCGATATCGGTTTGATCGGCGATTGGTGAACCGTTCCTGTCGCAAGCGAGCAGAGAAGTGATGATCAGGAAGGTAGAGCGCAAATATCGTATAGGCATTTCAGGCTCCTATGGCGGTCTGAATCTGGGCGACGAGGCGATTCTCGAGTCTATCATCACGCAGTTGCGGGCCGTGCTGCCCGTCGAGATCCTTGTATTTTCGCGAGATCCGCAGGACACAGAGCGGCGGCACAAGGTCGAACGCGCGATACCCATTCGGCAATTGACTCGGGCCGAGGCACGCGCCGAGATCGAAAACGTCGACCTGTTCGTACTCGGAGGTGGCGGTATCCTCTACGATGACGAGGCCGAAGAATATCTCCGGGATGTATTCCTGGCGCACGAGGCCGGTATACCCGTGATGGCATACGCGATCAGCGCGGGTCCGCTACAGAAGCGAAGCGTAAGACAGACAGTGCGCAAGGCCCTGAGCGCGGCTGCCATCGTGACGGTACGAGATCGGCAAGGCAAGAAGCTCCTCGAGGACGTCGGCATCAAGCAAGAGATCCGGGTCACCGCCGATCCCGCCCTGTTGCTTAAACCCGAGCCGCTCGCCCCCGAGACGCTTTTGCGCGAAGGACTCGACGGCGAACGGCGCCTCGTCGGCTTCTCCGTGCGAGAACCGGGCCCCGCAGCACCTGACATTGACGTGAATCATTATCACCGACTATTAGCAAATGCCGCCGACTTTGTGGTGGATCGTCTCGATGCGGACGTGGTATTCGTGCCGATGGAGAGGCAGCACATGGACATGCAGCATAGTCATGCCGTGATCGCCCAGATGCAATGCGCGCAGCGGGCCACTGTGTTGAAGGGCGAATATACGCCACGGCAACTCCTAGGCCTGATCGGCCATTTCGAGTTTTCGATCGGTATGCGCCTGCACTTTCTTATTTTCTCAGCGCTACAGAACGTGCCGTTTGTCGCGCTACCGTATGCCTCCAAGGTCACGGATCTCTTGCAGGATCTCGGGGTCGAAATGCCCCCACTGCGCGACGTTAACACGGGCCGCCTGCTTGCTACCATCGACCGCTCTTGGGACTGGCGGGAAGCTATCCGCGATCGCATCCAGCACCGACTTCCGGATCTTCAGGAGCGCGCCCGCCAGACCAATACGATACTGGCGGATTTGATCTCACGCACCCTGGCGCCGGCGCAAGCGGCCGGCGCATAAAGACGCCCATGCCTGTTCTCGCCCGGCCTGCGGAGGCGCATTCGATTATTTTGCCGTCGCGCCGTGCCCTGCTTGCTGCCAGCACCGATGTGCTGGTAGTCGGGGGTGGCCCGGCCGGGCTGAGCGCTGCGCTTGGCGCCGCAAAGGCCGGGGCGCGGGTGGTGCTGACCGAGCGCTATGGCTTCCTCGGGGGCAATGCCACGGCGGCGCTCGTGATGCCATTGATGTCCTTTCATACGCAACGTCCCCACTTCGAGAGGGCCGGCGTGACCAATCTGCTGCCTAACGATCATGGCCTGGGACAATCGATTATCGCCGGAGCATTACGAGACCTGCTGGAACGCCTTGTGCGAGCGGGTGGCGCGATCGCGCCTTCGCTGGAGACTGGGTATGTGGTGCCCTTCGATCCGGAGATCTTTAAGCTCGTCGCGCTCGAGTTGCTCGACGAA
>JAPSGG010000098.1 GCA_031177845.1 Chromatiales bacterium | reverse complement strand
GCGCCAAAGGCCGAGGCAATCGAATCATCAAACGCACCAGCCACATCACAGTGACGGTTGCGGATTAAGCGGCAGGATCGATCATGGGACAGAAAGTACATCCGATAGGCTTTCGGCTGGGGATCGCCACGGATTGGACATCCAAGTGGTACGCCGATGGCAAAGACTACGCCGCGACCCTGACTAATGATCTGGAGGTCCGCGAGTTTCTGAAGCGCAAGCTGGCGCAGGCCTCGGTCAGTCGCATCCAGATCGAGCGCCCGGCGCGCTCCGCGCTGATCACCATTCATACCGCCCGTCCCGGTATCGTAATCGGCAAGAAGGGCGAGGACGTGGAGGCGCTACGCCGCGAGGTTGCGAAGCGCATGGGTCTGGACCTTAACAATGTCAAGATCAACATCGAGGAAATCCGCAAACCGGAAGTGGATGCTCAATTGGTAGCCGAAGGTATCGCCCAGCAACTGGAACGGCGCATCATGTTTCGCCGCGCCATGAAACGGGCGGTGGGCAACGCGATGCGTCTGGGCGCGTTAGGGGTGAAAGTGAACGTCGGCGGCCGCCTTAATGGTGCCGAGATTGCGCGCTCGGAATGGTACCGCGAAGGGCGCGTGCCGCTGCATACGCTGCGCGCGGATATCGATTACGGCTTTGCAGAGGCGCGCACCACGTATGGCGTCATCGGCGTCAAGGTGTGGATCTTCAAGGGCGAGGTGTTTGACTTGGAAACCAAGGCCACCACCGAGCAGACGTCGGATATGCGGCGGACGGTGAGTTAAAGGTTCTCAATCATGTTACAGCCAAAGCGCACCAAGTTTCGCAAGCAGCAGAAGGGCCGCAATCGCGGACTGGCCCTGGTGGGCAACCGCGTCAGCTTCGGTGAGTATGGCTTGAAGGCCACCACGCGCGGGCGGGTTACCGCGCGCCAGATTGAGGCGGCGCGACGCGCCATGACGCGGCACGTAAAGCGCGGCGGCAAGATCTGGATCCGCATCTTTCCCGACAAGCCGGTGACGAAAAAGCCTTTGGAGGTGCGTCAGGGCAAGGGCAAGGGCAACGTCGAATACTGGGTCGCCCAGGTGCAGCCCGGGCGCATGTTGTATGAGATGGAAGGCGTTGAGGAAGACGTGGCGCGCGAGGCCCTACGGTTGGCGGCCGCCAAGCTGCCCGTCAGGACGGTATTCGTGACCCGTTCGGTGATGTGACTGAAGGGACGGCGAGTGAAGGCGAGCGAACTAAGGCAGAAGTCCACGGAAGATCTTGGCAAAGAACTTCTGGATCTATTGCGCGCGCAGTTCAACCTGCGCATGCAGCGCTCAATCGGTCAGGCATCGCGGCACGATCAGTTCGGCAAGCTGCGCCGAGAAGTCGCGCGCATCAAGACCATACTCAATGAACGCGCCAGGGCAGACAAGACATCATGAGCGAACAGGAACAGCGCACGCTGATCGGCCGCGTGATCAGCAGCAAGCGCGACAAGACGATGACAGTGATGATCGATCGTCAGGTGAAGCACCCCGTGTATGGCAAGTACATACGGCGATCGAGCAAACTGCACGTGCATGACGAGCGCAACGAATGCAAGTTGGGCGATAAGGTGTCGATCAGACAGTGCCGCCCCCTATCGAAGACCAAAGCCTGGACGCTGGTGCAGGTCTTGGAGAGTGAGGCGGAATAGCGGACTCTCAAGGATTGCGACATGATTCAGACGGAGACGGTTCTGGAGGCGGCCGACAACAGCGGCGCACGCAAGCTACAGTGCATCAAGGTGCTGGGTGGCTCAAAGCGCCGTTATGCCCGGATCGGCGACATCATCAAGGTGAGCGTCAAAGATGCGATTCCGCGCGGTCGGGTAAAGAAGGGCGAGGTCTACAGCGCAGTCGTTGTGCGCACGGCCAAAGGCGTGCGTCGGGCTGACGGATCGATGGTGCGGTTCGATCGTAATGCCGCAGTGTTGTTGAACAATCAGTTTCAGCCAATCGGTACGCGTATCTTCGGACCAGTGACGCGCGAACTGCGCAGCGAGCGGTTCATGAAAATCATCTCGCTGGCGCCCGAGGTGTTGTGAGGTGTCGGGACGGTTTCAGCCGCTGTCCTCAGCCCTTCTTCTCTCAAACGGGAAGTGAACATTGGTCGCTCTCCCTGTCGGAGGGCTTGGAGTGAGGATCTGTCTCGGTCAAAGCCGCTCCCATAGGTTTCAGGCAGGCGACAGGCACGATTGATGAACAGAATTCGTAAAGGTGACGAGGTCATCGTGATCGCCGGCAAGGACAAGGGCCGGCGCGGCACCGTGCTGCGCGTATTGCCCGGCGACAAACTGGTGGTTGAAAACGTCAACGTGGTCAAGAGACACACTAAGCCCAATCCGCATCGGGGCGCGAGCGGCGGTATCATTGAGCGGGAAATGCCGATCGAGGGTTCCAATGTGATGCTGTTCAATCCGGCCACCGGCAAGGGCGGACGGATCGGCTATAAGTGGCTTGGCGATGGCCGTAAGGTGCGTTATTTCAGATCGAATGGCGAGGTCATCGATACCTAGATGGCAAGGCTTCAGGAACAGTATCGGGGTTCCGTGCGCCAGCAGTTGATGGAGCGCTTTGGATACGGCAACGTCATGCAGGTCCCGCGTCTGGTCAAGATCACGCTGAACATGGGCCTGGGTGAGGCCGTGGGCGATAAGAAGGTCATCGATCACGCCATGGACGATATGGCGAAGATTTCGGGACAGAAGCCGGTCGTGACGAAAGCGCGCAAGTCCATAGCGGGATTCAACATCCGCGAAGGTTGGCCGATCGGCTGCAAGGTCACGCTGCGCCAGACGCGTATGTTCGAATTTCTCGATCGCCTCATCAACATCGCCATCCCCCGTATCCGCGACTTCAGGGGGTTGAGCCCCAGGGGGTTCGACGGGCGCGGCAACTACAGCATGGGCGTGCGTGAGCAGATCATCTTCCCGGAGATCGATTACGATAAGATCGACGCTCTGCGTGGCATGGACATCGCGATCAGCACGACGGCGGCCACCGATGAGGAAGCGCGTGCACTGCTGGAGGCGTTTAACTTTCCTTTCAGGCGCTGAAGGCTGACCTATGGCAAAGACTTCGATGATAGAACGCGAGCGCAAGCGCCAACGTATGGTCAAGCGCTATGCTGCAACGCGCGCGGAGCTGAAGGCAAGGATTGACAACACCGGTCTTTCGCAAGAGGAGCGTCGGGATGCAATGCTGCGGCTTCAGAAACTGCCGCGAAACTCAAGTCCCGTGCGGCTGCGCAACCGCTGTCATATGACTGGGCGTCCCCACGGTTTCTACCGCAAGTTTGGCCTGAGCAGGACTAAGTTGCGCGAGGCTGCGATGCGCGGCGATGTGCCGGGATTGGTGAAGTCGAGCTGGTAAGGTGAGTTGGGTGCAAATGTCCAGTGAACCTGCGCGGCCGGCGAACCACCGGATAGGAAGTCCTGGCTGGGGTTTCTAAGATTGTAGAGGCGTCACCAGGGACGACAGGCAAGACGTCATGAACAAGTGAGCGGTGAGACATATATACATGAGCATGAGCGATCCAATTTCAGACATGCTGACGCGCATCCGCAACGGACAAAGGGCCGCCAAGGTCAAGGTCACCATGCCTGCCTCCAGCCTCAAGCTGGCGATCGCCCAGGTTCTGAAGGATGAGGGATATGTCAAGGATTTTGCGGTTGAGCAGCGGGACACGAAGCCCGAACTCTCGATAACACTCAAGTACCATCTCGGCAAACCGGTCATTGAGACCATCAAACGGGTCAGCCGCCCAGGACTTCGGGTCTATCGCAGCGTGCGCGATCTTCCGCGCATCAGCGGCGGATTCGGCATCGCCATCGTGTCCACGCCGCAAGGCGTGATGAGCGATCGAGCCGCGCGGGCGGCCGGCCACGGCGGTGAAGTGTTGTGTACGATCGCTTAAACAGGCGGGCTAGTGTCTAGAATTGCAAAGAAACCGGTCGTGATACCGTCTGGCGTGGAGGTCAGCGTCAACGGCCGCACCGTGTCGGTCAAGGGCCCGAAGGGTACGGTGACGTTGCATCTGCATAAGCGCGTACGCGTGGCGCAGCAGGACAGCGCGCTGGTGTTCGATTCCAAGCCTGAACTCGATATCGGAATGATGATGGCAGGCACCATGCGCGCCCTTATAAACAATATGATCACTGGCGTGAGCCGAGGCTTTGAGCGCAGGCTGGAGCTGGTGGGCGTTGGCTACCGCGCTCAGGTGCGTGACAAGGTTCTGAATCTGACGCTGGGATATTCACATCCCATCGACTACCCGATACCGCAAGGAGTCACAATCGAAACCCCTAGTCAGACCGAGGTCGTTGTAAAAGGGGTTGACAAGCAACTGGTCGGGCATGTCGCCGCACAGATCCGGGCTTTTCGGCCACCGGAGCCTTACAAGGGTAAGGGCGTGAAATACGTGGGCGAACGGATCATCCGCAAAGAGGCCAAAAAGAAGTGATGCGCAAGTGTTTCCTACGCCGGCGTACCACTGTGCGTCTGTCTGCGCTGATCACGTGCTTTGCTTTGAGGAAGGAACATGCAGGATAAAAAGGCCGCTCGGGCGCGACGTGCGAGTCGGGCGCGGAGTCGGCTTCGCGTACTAGAGGCCTATCGGCTATGCGTACACCGCACGCCTCGGCATATCTACGCCCAGCTCATCGCGCCAACCGGCGGCGAGGTACTGGCGGCAGCAAGCTCGCTCGAGAGCGAGATCAAGCAGGGCATGGGCAGTACCGGCAACATCGCGGCGGCGGTGCGGGTAGGCAAGCTCATCGCAGAACGGGCCAAGACCAAAGGCATCACGCGTGTGGCCTTCGATCGCGCCGGCTTCAAATATCATGGCCGGGTCAAGGCATTGGCAGACGCAGCGCGTGAAGGCGGTCTCGAGTTCTAAAGACCAATGCCGACGTGGTTATGTATAAGTGTCCGATTTATGTTGATTTAAGGGTGCGCAATGGCTCAAGCGGATAGCGTGAAAGTCGCCGATGGCATGCAAGAGAAGCTGGTAGCGGTCAATCGCGTGGCCAAGGTCGTCAAAGGCGGCCGACAGTTCGGTTTTACCGCCTTGACCGTGGTCGGCGATGGCCAGGGGCGCGTTGGCTTCGGGTACTGCAAGGCGCGTGAAGTACCGCTCGCCATCCAGAAAGCGATGGAAAAGGCGCGCAAGAATCTCGTGCAAGTGCCCCTGAAAGACGGCACTTTGTACTATCCGATAACGGCTCGACATGGCGCGGCCAAGGTGTATATGCAGCCGGCCTCGGCCGGCACTGGCATCATTGCGGGCGGCGCCATGCGCGCGGTGCTCGAGGTGCTGGGCGTGCACAACGTGCTGGCCAAGGCCTTCGGATCGCGCAATCCGATCAATGTCGTGCGCGCGACCATGAAGGGTCTGATGAATATGCAATCGCCACAGGCGCTCGCCTCCAAGCGCGGCAAGACAGTGGAGGAGATACTGGGGACCCATGCCGATGGCCAAGCAGCTTAAGCTGACATTGACGCGCAGTCTCTATGGGCGTCTAGAGAATCACCGGGCCTGCGCCAGGGGCTTGGGGCTGCGGCGCATTCATAAGCCGGTGATCGTGGCGGATACGCCTGAGAATCGGGGCATGATCGACCGCATCAGATATATGTTGAAAGTGGAAGAGCTCTGAAAGGTAGGTCCGTGAAATTGAATTCTCTTAAGCCTGCGAAGGGTAGCCGGCCGAGCGGTAAACGGGTCGGCCGCGGTATCGGTTCGGGTCTGGGCAAGACTTGCGGCCGCGGCCATAAGGGGCAACGCGCCCGCGCCGGCGGTTTCCACAAGGTCGGTTTCGAAGGTGGTCAGATGCCACTGCAGCGTCGGGTGCCGAAGTTCGGATTTGTCTCGCTTAAAGCAAAATACAGGGCCGAGGTGCGCCTCGACAAGCTGGCCAGACTCGATGCCGAAGTCATTGATCTCGCCGCGCTGAAGGCGGCGGGCGTTGTACCCTCAAATGCGCATCACGCAAAGGTCATCGCCTCCGGCACTTTGGACAAGCCGGTCTCAATCAGGGGCATCGCGGTCACCAAAGGCGCGCGGGCTGCCATTGAGGCGGCGGGCGGTAAGATCGAGCCGGTGGAGCCAGATCAGGCGGAGCCCAAGCCGAAGCAGTAATAATGGCCACTTCCAGTTCCACCATCGCGGCCTCGCTGGGCGGTTTGAGCAGGGTCACGGAGCTGCGCAAGCGGCTCATGTTCTTGCTGATGGCCCTGATCGTATACCG
>JAPSGG010000097.1 GCA_031177845.1 Chromatiales bacterium | reverse complement strand
TTCGAAGCTCACGCCCGACAGGGCCACCACCGCAATCACGAACAACGAGGTGGCCACCGCCCGGTGAATCCGCATCTGCGTGACCAAGGTCAGCGCCGGCACAATCAAAAAGCCGCCACCTACCCCGAAGAGCCCCGACAGCACGCCCGTGCCGAAGCCGATAGCGCACAGTGATATACCGCAGCGGGTATTCATCCGCAGCTTGCCGCTACAGTCCTAGCGGCAGATGGCGCGAACCTCATCCGCGCCGCGTTGAATATTCGCCCTGATTACCGCGGTCTCTTGCGGCCGCCGCATGGCCTTGCGCCACATGGCCGCAGCTATCAGTAGCGCGAGTACGGCATAACCCAGGATGAGCATAGTCTCGGGCAATTGCTCACCGATAGCCAAGCCCAATGGCGCGCCCACAGTGCCGAGCGAGGCAAAGATGATTCCGGCGCGCCCTTCGACCAAACCGACGCGCAGCGCGTCCGTCGCGCCGAATGCGGCTGTGAGCCCAACCGCCGCCAACGAGACAACCACCGCATCTCTAGGGGCCACATCCAGCCCATAGACCAGCAGCGGCACGGCGAATACAGAACCGCCCCCGCCCGTGAGCCCCAAGGCCAACCCGACCAGGATGCCGAAGATGATTACCATTGGTTCTAATTCTCTGGAACGACCATGGAGTGTCCGTCATAATACGGGCCTCGCCGGACAAACGCTTAATAACGAATGCCATTCGCCCACCGTGAACTGCACGGTCACCGTCATTCCCGGCCTCGATTAGGTCGAGGACCAGCACCGGCGGAGATTCAGAGTCCATCCTTGGCGCAAAACCCCAACCTTGCCCCCCAAGCGGGGTGAGCAAAGCGAAACGCCGAGATACCGGCCCGGAATGACGGCTCAGGAATAGTGACAACATAACCGAACTCGACAGGTCAGGGGCTGTGAACAATCGAACCTCTTTCGCAACGGCCATGCTGCGCAAGAAGCCGATTGACTCGGACTTGCAGCGCGATACCGGTCTCAGGCGCGCGCTGGGCGCCTGGGACCTGACCTTGCTCGGCATCGGCGCCATCATCGGCGCCGGGGTCTTCGTGCTGAGCGGCATCGCCGCGGCCACGCAGGCCGGTCCGGCGGTGGCCTTGTCTTTCGTCGTTTCCGGCATCGCCTGCGCATTCACGGCGCTTGCCTACGCTGAACTCGCCGCCGCTATCGGGGGCTGCGGGAGCGCGTACGGCTACGCGTATGCCGGTTTCGGCGAGCTGATCGCCTGGCTGATCGGTTGGGATCTAATCCTCGAGTATTCGCTGGCGGTCTCGGTGGTGGCGATCGGTTGGTCGGGCTACGTCAACAACGCGCTTGCCTCCGTGGGCCTGGACCTGCCTCGCACCCTGTTGCGCGGTCCTGCCGAAGGCGGGATCGTGGACCTACCAGCGGCTGGGATTATCTTGATCCTGGCGGGCCTGCTGATCATCGGCGTGCGCGAGAGCGCGAGGTTCAACGCCGCCATCGTGTTCGTCAAACTCGCCGCCATCGGCACCTTCATGGTCGTCGCGCTGTTCCACGTCAATCCGGCCAATTGGACACCGTTCATGCCGTTCGGATGGGGTGGCGTCATGGGCGGAGCGGCGCTGGTGTTCTTCGCGTATATTGGTTTCGACGCGGTGTCCACGGCAGCCGAAGAGACCCGCAATCCGCAGCGCGATCTGCCAATCGGCATAATCACCTCGCTGTCGGTCTGCACCATCGTCTACATCATCGTGGGTATCCTGCTGACCGGCATCGCGCCCTACCAGACCCTGAACGTGGCCTCGCCCGTGTCGGAGGCGCTGCTGAACGCGGGCGTGCGCTGGGCGGCCGCGGTAGTCGCAGCCGGCGCGATCGCGGGATTAACCTCGGTGATGCTCGTGATGTTCTATGGACAGACTCGCATCTTCTTCGCCATGTCACGCGACGGTCTGTTACCGGCGATTTTCTCTCACTTGAATGTGAAGACTCATACGCCGGTCAAGGTGATCGCGGTATGCGGCGTCTGCATGGCGGCGATCGCCGGCTTTGCGCCCATCTCCACGGTGGCCGAGCTGGTCAATATCGGCACTCTGGCCGCCTTTGTGCTCGTGAGCGCCGGCGTCGTCGCACTGCGTTATCAGCAGCCCGAGTTGAAGCGCCCCTTCCGCACGCCGCTTAGTCCGTTAATCACCCTGCTCGGCATTCTGTCCTGCCTTTACCTGATGTTAAATTTGCAGCGTTTGACCTGGTTAGGGTTCCTCATATGGACGATCCTAGGACTCATCATTTATTTCGGCTTCTCTCGTCGTCGTAGCGTACTGGCGTCCGAAGTCTCTTAAGCCACTGGCAGGGACTTTGCTATTGAACCTGCTCGCTGAACGACTCAGGTCGTTTCCTCGCTGTTTCTTCGCTCTTGGTCTCTGCATCAGGTTGTAAATGCGGATAGCGCACGGATGACAACATGACAACTTGGGAGGATCTCAAGACCCGCGTACACCGGCTGGTCATCGGCCCGCCGCGCGATCCGCTTGCACCCGAAACGCGCCGGAAAATCACGCTGATTGCCTTCTTCGGCTGGGTGGGCCTCGGCGCGGATGGACTCTCCTCTTCGACGTATGGCCCCGAGCAGGCCTTCCGTGCGCTGGGCGATCATACGGGCCTCGCGCTCCTGCTCGCGCTGGCGACGATGGTCACCGTCTTCATCATCGCACTCTCTTACAACCAGGTGATCGAGCTATTCCCGAACGGCGGTGGCGGCTATAAGGTAGCGACGCGTTTACTCAATCGCCGCCTGGGGTTGCTTTCCGGCGCGGCGCTGATCGTCGATTACATACTTGTCATTGCAATCTCCATCGCGGCGGGCGTCGATGCATTGTTCAGTTTCCTGCCGACTACCTGGCATTTTCTAAAACCTGAAACCACGGTACTGCTGCTCGGCGTCTTAGTGATCCTCAATCTACGCGGTGTGAAGGAATCGATCTTCGTGCTGCTGCCGATCTTCCTCGGCTTCGTCATCACGCATCTGGGATTGATCGTCTACGGTATTGGCTCGCAGGCGTACCGGTTCGATAACGTGGTGGACGCAAGTCTCGGTGAGGTCGCCACGCTGGCCAACGAGGTCGGTATTCTCTTTGTCATCGCGCTGTTTGTCCGCGCCTATGGCGTCGGCGGCGGCACTTACACGGGCATCGAAACAGTCTCGAACGCTATTCATCTACTCAAAGAGCCACGCGTCCGCACCGGTAAATTGACCATGTTCTATACAGCCCTGTCGCTGGCGGTCACGGCGGGTGGGATCACGCTGTTGTACCTGCTTTGGAACGCGCAGCCCGAGCCCGGTCAGACGCTCAACGCCGTGACCTTCGAAAAAATCCTGGCCGGCTGGCAGTGGGGCGACTGGGATGTCGGACAGGCCGTACTGGTCGTGACACTTCTGCTAGAGACCGGGCTGCTGTTTGTGGCCGCCAACGCCGGATTCATCGGTGGGCCCACGACGCTCGCCAACATGGCGGTCGATCACTGGGTGCCGCACCGTTTCAGCCAGCTCTCCGACCGCCTGGTCACCAAGAACGGCATATTCCTGATCGGCATAGCAACCTTCGCGGTGCTGCTGGGCAGCGGAGGCGAGGTCGATTTTCTGGTCATCGTCTACAGCATCAGTGTATTTCTCGCCTTCTCGCTCACGCTATTAGCCCTGAGTCGCTACTGGTGGCAGCGCCGGCGAACCCAGCCGCATTGGCGGCGGCGATTGCTGCTAACATTATCGGGGCTCTGCATTACGGTTAGCATATTTCTGGTGCTGCTTATAGGGCGTTTCTTCGACGGTGGGTGGCTCGCCGTGGTGTTGATCGGCGGCCTCATTAGCTTCTGCTACGCCATTTCGCGGCACTACGAGAACGTGCGCCGCACGTTGGCATCGCTGGACGAGATCCTCACGCAGCTCCCCGCGCCGGCCGCGGGTGAAAAGGAGCCGCAGCTTCGCGAGGGCGAGCCGGCGGCGGTGTTCTTTGTCTCCGATTACCGCGGCGTGGGCATCCATACCTTGCTCAATGCGCAGCGTCTGTTCCCTGGCCGCTTTAAGAACTTCGTATTCTTGAGCACCGGCGTAGTCGACACCGTAAGCATCAAAGAAGACGAAATCGTCGATCTCCAGCGCGACGTCGATACGCAATTGAAGAAATATGTCCAGTTCTGCCGCACCCATGGCATCGCGGCCACCAGTCTTTCGGCATTCGGCACCGATCCAGTCGAGGCCGGAACGCGGCTGGCCGATCAGGTGCTGGAACGATTCCCCAATAGCGTATTCTTCGCCGGCACCCTGATCTTTAGGCAGGAGAATCTCATCAACCGTCTGCTGCATAATCAGACGGCATACGTCCTGCAGCACCGTCTGCATGTCAAGGGCGTGCCGCTGATCATCATGCCGATGCGGCTGGAGACGTCGACCAGTGCCGGTTAGACGGCGATGAAGCCTTAGTCATTCGCCTCGACAAGCCGAAAGTTGTCGGTCAATCCCGAAAGCCCCAATATCCCCTCGGTGCTGGTAAAGTAACGGCCGCAAAAAACAGCTGCACCGTACCTGCCGGTTGGCTAGATCGCCGCTTCAACGCGCCCGCGTACTGAGGCGTACCTCTTGAACACCCCCGCGCACGCCGTCGTCAATCTGCTCATCCTCGGGCGCAAGTATCATCCTGGCACCGCAGCGCCTATCGTCATCGGCTCGATTCTGCCGGACCTGCCGATGATTTATTTCTACGTCTACCAGAAGGCGCTGCGCGGCGCGCCCGAGCCCGTTATCTGGCGGGGGCTCTACTACGACGAGCGTTGGCAGGCGTTTTTTGATGTCTTCAATTCGATCCCGATCGTCCTGGTTGGTCTCGTCATCGCATGGTGGGCGGGTGCCGTGCGCTGGCGCGCTTTCTCCGCTGGCATGGGATTGCATGTCCTGGTCGATCTGCCGTTGCACCAGACCGATGCCCACTGGCATTTCTTCCCCTATTTCGGCTGGCGTTTTTACAGCCCCGTCTCCTACTGGGATCCCGATTACTACGGTGAGATCGTCAGCGCCTGCGAACGATTTGCCGTGGCGGCGGCAGCGTGGTGCTGTGGCGGCGCTACCCCGAGTGGAGCCTGGGGCTGCTGAGCATGGTGTTAACGTTGTCTTACGCGCTGCACGGGGTGTATGTACTAGCCGTATGGGCCTGAGCCAGGCTGCTGGAGTGATTCGAGGTTGAGCGCGGAGAACCCCGATGTTTTCGATTCGATATTGAGGTTTGCTTCGCTCCCCCAACCTACCAGCGCTATGCCTCCTCCGCTGTCAGAGGCCTGGCGATGTCTTCGAGACTCCGGCGCTCCGCATCGACGCCGATGAGCAATTCGATGAGTCCCGCCATGATCGTGAGTCCGGCGCCGATTAGATAGGCGATACGCACATCGTCAGCGTGGGCGGTTTCAATGAGGCTGCCGAATACCAGCGGACCGGAGATGCCGCCCGCCGCCGTGCCGATGGCGTAGAAAAAAGCAATCGCGAGCGCCCGCGTCTCCATGGGGAAGATTTCGCTGGCTGTGAGATAAGCCGCGCTGGCGCCGGCCGAGGTGAAGAAGAAGATCACCATCCAGGCGATGGTCTGGGTCGCAGCGGTAAGGAGGCCTTCGGTAAAGAGATAACCTGTAGTGATCAGCAGTACACCGGCGAGGATATAGGTTCCGGCGATCATCCTGCGCCGCCCTAGCGTGTCGAACAGTGGCCCTAGCATCAGTGGTCCCAGAAAGTTGCCGATGGCAAAGGGGATGAGATACAGCGGGGCAAAGCCGGATGGCACACCATAGAAGGTCTTTGCTACCAGCACGTAGGTGAAAAAAATCGCGTTGTACAGAAACGCCTGACCCATGAACAGCGAAAAGCACAACAGCGAGCGCTGTGGATACAGCTTGAACATCGTTCTCGCAACGGTGATAGATCCAATGGAACGGCGTTGCCGAATGGTGATCGATGCCTCCGGTTCATCAAGGCGCTTGCCTGTGCGAGTTTCGACCTCCTTCTCGATCTTGCCCACGAGCGCCTCGGCTTCTGGTGCACGACCGTGAATATAGAGCCAGCGCGGGCTCTCGGGAACGTGGCGGCGCACCAATAGAATGCCGAGCCCAAGAATAGCGCCAAGGCCGAAGGCGAGCCGCCAGCCCAGATCGGCGGCGAAGATCTCCGGGTCGAGCAGGAGCACAGCCAGAGCAGAGCCGAGGCCGGCCCCTACCCAGTAAGATCCATTGATGAACAACGCGACGCG
>JAPSGG010000096.1 GCA_031177845.1 Chromatiales bacterium | reverse complement strand
ATCTCCAGCTCCAACGTGTAGGCCTCCAGACCGGATTCCTTGAGCGCCATGGCGATCTGCCATGGGAGATCCGCCTGCCGGAACTGGCGCGCCGATAGATTGATCGCTAGCCGTACACCGCTGATACCCCGCGCCTGCCACACTCTCATCTGCTCGCACGCAGTGCGCAACACCCACTGGCCGATAGGCACAATCTGGCCGGTGTCCTCCGCAAGCGGAATGAACTTGGCGGGCGGCAGCAGCCCCAGTTCAGCGTGCTGCCAGCGGATCAGCGCCTCGACGCCCGTGATGCGGCCCGAGCTGAGCTTGATGTAAGGTTGAAAATGCAGCTCGAACTCCTCGCGCTCCAGCGCGCGTTGAAGTGCGTTGCCAAGCGTAAGCCGCTCTGCCGCCCGGGCGTCCATCTCGGGCGAGAAAAACTGGTAGTTATCGCGCCCCCGCTCCTTGGCGTGATACATGGCCATGTCGGCGTTTCTCATCAAGGTCTGCACGTCGCGCCCGTCCGTCGGATAGATGCTCAAACCGATGCTGCAGGAGGTATGGAGTATCTGCGAGCCGACGTGATAAGGCCGGGCAATGGAGGCAACGATGTTCTGCGCGACATGGGCCGCATCTTGCACGCGTTTGATCCCGCTCAGCGTCATCAGGAACTCATCGCCGCCCAGGCGTGCCAGGAAGTCGCTCTTGCGCATGCACTGAACCAATCGGGAGGCCACCTGCTTAAGCATCTGGTCGCCGACCTGGTGTCCTAAAGAATCATTGATGGTCTTGAAATGGTCGAGATCGATGAACAGCAGTGCCAGACAGGTCCCATGTCGATCGCCCAGGGCGATGGCTTGCCCGATACGCTCCGCCAGAAGCGTGCGATTCGGCAACCCGGTGAGACCGTCAGAATGCGCCAGGTATTGGATACGCGCGTCGGATTGCTTGCGCTCGGTCACGTCGCGAGAGACGAGCACGACCTTCGACACCTTTCCGGCATCATCCAGAATTACACTGCCCTGAGACTCCAAATAGCGTACGCCCCGGTCCTTGATCACAAGGCGAAACTCGCAGCGTTGGCCGATACCGGTTGCCACTGTCTGCCTGAACACGCTACGCACGCGTTCGCGGTCGGCCGGATGAATCTCCGCGAATGAGTCGGTGCCCGGCAGCTTCTCAAGCGCGTCGAATAAGATTCGATAGGAGGCGCTGGCGTATAGCCGTCTTCCCTCGGTATCCAGCATCATGACCAGATCGCTCACATTCTCCATGATCAAGCGCAGCTTCTCCTCGCTGTCGCGCAGCGCCGCCTCGGCCCGGCGCTGTGCCGCGCGCCTGCGTGCCTCGCGCAGCTCGCGTTGCACCGCGGGAGCCAGCCGGGCCAGATCGTGCTTGACCAAGTAGTCATGCGCGCCCGCCCGCATCAACGCGACTGCCGTATTCGCATTGATCAGCCCGGAGACCACGATAAATGGAATATCGAGGGCACGTTCCTGCAACAGCGCGAGGGCGCGCTCGGCGCCAAACTGCGGCAGGAAATAGTCCGCCAAGATGAGATCGGGACCGGCGTCGAGAGCCGCAAGGTAATCGGCCGCGGTATCCACGCGCCGAAGCTCGAACTCCAAGCCGCCGTCGTAAAGCGCTCGCGCGATCAAGGCGGCGTCCTCCTCGCTGTCCTCGGCGAGCAGAATCTGTAGCGGATGATTCATTGCCGCGTGGGCCAGTCAGGGAGCCGCCAGTTATGGCCAGCGAGTAAATACTGCCGACTACTCATTGCGGCGCCGCAGCCCTCTATGAGAAGCCCCTAGGAGCAGCCCCTAGGCAGGATTCGTTGAGTTTCGTACGGCCTATGAAGGAATGCCCCGTCGGCCGCGCATCCGAACGAGGGATTCGCAGGGAACGCTGTAAGGTATGCTTCATTCGATTCTCTTACCGTACGCACGCGGGATTGCGAATGCGCCCGGCGGCGCGAGCTGAATAAACGGTACGAATGGGCCGACGAACGGATTGCACGGTGGCCGACCACGGGATAGTGGCCCTTTGCTCGTCGGCGCGACGTTACTGCCTAGACGCATTTTGGGTGAGGCTGGTATTCTGGTTTTCTCATGGGAGAGGTGGCTGAGCGGTCGAAAGCGGCGGTCTTGAAAACCGTTGACCCTTCGGGGTCCGGGGGTTCGAATCCCTCCCTCTCCGCCAGTTTGGCTAGATATCTCGCTGCTCGAAATTGCACCATGCTTGAAGTACTGGTGAGGAAGGGTGAGGACCCCCGCGAGATTCGACAAAAATGCCGACAGCAATTTTGAACCGTGCGAGGCGCGGGCCCGAGGAGTGGAGGGCAGGGATAGGCCGGAGCAATCCCCCCTCTCCGCGACGTGCTCGTGAATCGTACGTGGATGCAAGAGCGTTTCCAAGAAGTGTTCCTTAAGTCATTGTTCAAAAAGCTGAGAGATCCGCGCCAAACTTTGGTGATCGATGATATTAATCTAGTTGAGCCGGCCAGAGCACAGCCAAGGATACGCGTTCTCTTCGTGTGCATGGGCAACATCTGCCGCTCGCCCACAGCACGCGGCGTGTTCGAGAGGCTGGTTCAAGAGGCAGGTCTAACAGAGGCCATAGAGGTGGATTCCGCCGGTACGTATGCCTACCACGTGGGAAAGCCGCCCGATCAACGCGCCGTGGCTGCGGCCTTAAAGCGTGGGTACGATCTCAGCCGGCTGCGTGCGCGGCGCATCGATGCGAAGGACTTCGAGAGCTTCGACTATATCCTGGCCATGGATAATGAGAATCTGCGCGATCTGCGCGAGATGTTGACGCCTAGCCGGGAGCACAAGGTGAGGCTGTTTATGGATTTTGCTCGCACGCCGGCGCACCCCGAAGTGCCGGATCCATACTACGGCGGTGGGAGTGGTTTCGAACGGGTTCTGGACCTGGTCGAGGACGCCGGGCGCGGCCTGCTGGCGCACATCCGCGCGCAGCATGGTCTGTAAGCGCAGCGCCTTTAGTCTTCAGTCCGCCCTCAGCATTAAGCCAAACTAACCAGGCGTTTCTTCTCTCGATGGAGTCTAGCCCGAATCGTTGACCCGCTCCGAGCCATCGGGTGGCTGTAGGCATAGGATTGCTTTCCGCCTCGGCATCCGTCCGCTGACTCGATAACTGCAGAATCTACTTGTGAAGCAGTAGCTAAGCTCCGCCATTTGAGGGGATTCCTCCGGCCATGGTTTCCCGTTTTTCAGGATTCGGGCTCGTGGTGGACCGGGCGGATGCATCGTCTCGCCGAACGTCGTTTTCGGGCCTGCTCTCGACTGGAGCGGACTGCACCGTCTCGGTCCCGGGGTTGGTGTCGCCATCCGCGTGCACAGGAGATTCTGTGCTTGGCAGTACTGCGTTTGATGCTTGCGCATCGCCGATTGCCTGACGACGCTCTCTTCGCGATTGAGACCGGCTTCCTGAGTTGTCGCGGGTCCCGCTTTTTCCGGAGTCAGAGCCCGATCTGGCCGAACTCGTTGACCGCGCATCCGGATTGGAGCCGCGGCCCCCGCTATCGGATGCCTCGCCGCGCGCTGTCGCTTGGGCTTCCTGTGACTTGCGCCGTCTGCGACTACTCCCGCGGCCGCGCCGGCGATTTCCGGATGATACTTCCTGCGCCTTGCCCTGCACGGGCTGTCTTTGGGCGTCGACTTCACCCGCGGCGGGCTTACTGGATTGAACGGTTTTCGAGCTCGCCGGGCGAGCCCGCGGGGCGCCGTCCTGGCGTTCGGTGCGTGGCGCGCGCGGACGGCGGATCCTATCTTCTTGCGTCGATTTTTTAGGCGAATGCTCTGTGCTTGAGGCGAATATGCTGTTCCACAGTCTCACGAGAAAGCCGGAATGGACTGTCTCACTCGCATCCTCCGGCGCGGGGGGTGGAACGGGATGCGCGGATACGATCGCTTGTACGGCCGGCGTCTCGATGGTGGTTCGTTGTCGACCAACCGCTGGCGCCGGTGGGGCTTCCGGAGTCACCAGTTCGTAGCTGCTCTTGTCCTTGATCTCATCATCATCCGCACGGTATCGCAAGACCTGGAAGTGCGGGGTTTCGAGGTTCGGATTCGGCACCACAATCAGTTGCGCCTGGTGGCGGCTCTCGATCTCGGCGATGGCGCTGCGTTTTTCATTGAGAAGGAAACTGGTGATCTCGATGGGAAGCTGCGCGACCACGCGCCCGGTCTTCTCCTTCATGGCCTCCTCTTCCATCAGACGCAGCACGGACAGGGCGAGCGATTCGACGCCACGGATGGTGCCGTGACCCATGCAACGCGGGCAGACGATCTGGCTGGATTCGCCCAAGCTGGGGCGCAGCCGCTGACGTGACATCTCCAGCAGACCAAAGCGCGAAATACGGCCCACCTGCACCCGCGCACGATCCATGCGCAGCGCATCACGCAGCCGGTTTTCCACCTCGCGCTGATTCTTGTTGGAGGCCATGTCGATGAAGTCGATGACGATCAGGCCGCCCACATCGCGCAGCCGCAGCTGGCGGGCGATTTCATCGGCCGCCTCCAGATTCGTGTTTAGCGCGGTGTCCTCAATGTCGCTACCCTTGGTGGCACGCGCCGAGTTGATGTCGATAGAAACTAGCGCCTCGGTGTGGTCGATCGCGATGGCGCCGCCGGAGGGCAGATAGACCACGCGTTCAAAGGCTGATTCGATCTGGCTTTCAACCTGATAACGGTTGAACAGCGGTACGCGATCCTCGTAGAGCTTCAGCTTCTTGAGGTTATGCGGCATGACGTGCTGCATGAACTCCGAGGCCTGGGTGAAGACCTTTGGGTCGTCGACGATGATCTCGCCGATGTCGCTGCGCAGGTGATCGCGCAGGGCGCGCAGGATGACGTTGCTCTCCTGATGGATCAGGAATGGAGCAGAGCGCTCCTGAGCGGCCTGCTGGATCGCCGCCCAGAGGGTCTTGAGATAGTCGAGGTCCCATTCCAGCTCTTCCGTGGAGCGACCGACGCCCGCCGTGCGCACGATGACGCCCATACCGGCGGGGATATCGATGCGGCCTAAGGCCTCGCGGACTTCGTCGCGCTCTTCGCCCTCGATGCGCCGCGATACACCGCCGGCGCGCGGATTGTTTGGCATCAATACCAGATAGCGGCCGGCGAGACTGATGAAGGTGGTGAGCGCCGCGCCCTTGTTGCCGCGCTCCTCGCGTTCGACCTGCACGACCAGCTCCTGCCCTTCCTTGACCAAATCCCTTATGGAGCGGCGCTCTACATCGTCCACCGGCGCCTCGTCGAATGAGGTGCGGACGATCTCCTTGAGCGGCAGAAAGCCATGCCGTTCGGCCCCGTAATTGACGAAGGCCGCCTCTAGGCTGGGCTCGACTCGGGTTACAATTCCCTTGTAAATATTGGACTTGCGCTGTTCGCGGGCGGGTGACTCGATATCAAGGTCATAGAGTTTTTGGCCATCGACCATGGCCACGCGCAATTCTTCTTGTTGCGTCGCGTTGATCAGAATTCGTTTCATCAGGTAATTCTCGAACTGGCAGTTCCACCCACGCCTTGAGCGCAGGCATGCTTGCGCGGCATGCGGCGTTGGCGGTCGGCGAGACGGCGGCGTATGCGCACAACCAGAGCCACGGAAACATGGCGCCTTGGGCCAGCCGCAGGCAGGTGGGGATTATGTTGTTTAAATCACCGCTCATTAGTCTTTATCACGCCTGTGAGCGATACCTCGAGTGGGGCTGAATGAAGCTGCGCGCTCGCTAAGATCTTGTCGCGAGCCAAATGCTGGCCTCGCCGTCTGCCGTGTGGCTTGCGATCAGCAGCCTGATTCTTGCAACACCCGCATTCGGAGCTGAAAGAGCCCCGCGTGAAAATCGGATCGGTATAAACTGGCGGGGCTGGTATCGGGTTTAGGGATTTGGACGCCTCGCCGCAACCAGAATCACAACTGGAATATAGCAGCAATGATTAGTCTCCTCAAATACATAGTAGCGCCGAGTCCGCGCCTCAATGCATAGACCCGCCAAACCGGAAGCGGGCACGGTTTCCCATGTGGAGGTGGACCGCGAGCAGGCCGGACAACGCATCGATAATTTTCTGACGCGGTACTTAAAGGGTGTGCCGCGCAGCCACGTCTATCGCATTCTGCGCAATGGCGAGGTGCGCGTGAATAAGGGTCGGGTGAAACCGAGCTATCGCCTCGCGGTGGACGATCGCATCCGGATTCCGCCCGTGAGAAGCGGCGACTCCGCCGAGGCTTGGGCGCCCGGCCCCGTCCGGTCAAGGCTCGAAGCCGCGATCCTGTTGGAGGACGAT
>JAPSGG010000095.1 GCA_031177845.1 Chromatiales bacterium | reverse complement strand
GCGATGAGCTGCTTCGATTCGAGACCGCCGACCTCACGGATGGCGCCACAGTGGCGGCGGCCAGAACCATCGAGGGCTTCGGCACGTTCGGCTCCATCGGGGGTGTACTGATCGCTTTCGATCCCCCGCCGGACGACTTGCCACTCGCGCAGTAACTCAAGCCATTGTCGTTCACACGGGGCAGACATCACGTCCGCCCCGTGGCGCGCTTTTCTCCTCTTGGGTCGACTCCAGATTTGGCCCCGGCGAGGCGGCGAACGGCCCGCCAGCGGCAATGGCTAGCATTTGGCGCGTGGCATATTCTGACGATGACCTGAGGCGTATTACAGTGTCGTCGCCAGTCTGCACTATCGTCGCCAGCGTTGATAGGCTCCGCTCCTTACATAAACAGGCTTTGAAAGCTTGCCCCGCTCCTCTAGCAGGAAAGGGATCAGTGATCGTAGGTTTGAATCCTACACGGCCCACCCGCTCAGGAGACTCAGGGAAAGGGCGACCGCGATAGCCCCGCACCCGGCAAGCGCCTCACCGTGGATGCGCGGATCAAATCACGCTATACGCGACGAAATCCTCAGGCAAACCGGCCTCAGATGGTGGCATTTCGGGTGCTGGTGCTCTTTTGGGCTGGGGTAATCTTGCTTCTTTCATCGGCAGAGCACCAGGTTAAAGAGCAATGCCATAGAATCATTAGTGGCAGTCCTGATTATCATGCACGATCCATGTCGGCGGGCGCCAAAGTCCATCGTGGTGGAGCTTGAAATTCACTGCGCAAAAATTAGCGCCTACATCCTCTCCCAGTATTCCTGCGGCATGTCCCGGGCCAGCTCTAGCGTGCCATCGACGCCGGCGAACAGGGCATCGTCCACGCAGTCGACCTTAGACGGGCCGAATTCGTTAAACGCGGCTTCCAGCGTCGCAGCCAGGTTCTGGATCTGACTACCGCCTCCGGCCAGCACGATGTTCCCCCGGATGCGCTCCTGATATTCGGCATCATAGCGCGCGATCATCTCCATGGTCGTGTCGATGATCGCCGGCACGATGCTTTCGCAGGCGCGGCGTATCTCATCCGTGATGTCGATCGTGACGACCTTGCCGTTGACCGGGACGCTGACCTCGATGATTTCGTCGATCGCGCCGACAAAGGCCGCTTCTTCTTTGTACTGGCGCACCGCTTCTAGGGTAAATTTCGCGTTCGGATGCTTCTCACTCAGCAGGCCCAGCAATTGCTGATCGATATAATCGCCGGCTGTTAGTATCGTGCGCTGATCCTGTTCGGTGGGTACGGAGCCGCGCATGACCGCAAAATCGGTCGTACCCGCGCCGATGTCGATCACCAATGTATCGGTCAAGAGCCTGCGGCCGTAAGCCACAGCGAAGGGCTCGGAGACGATCATCAGCGCATCAGCGAGATCGGCCACCGCTTCCTTCAGCGCAAGCTTATTGCTCTTGAGCGCCTCGGCCGGCACGCCGATCGCCAGTTGAATCGTGTCGTCCTGCGAAGGTTTCGCCAGCTCGATCAAATGCCTGATCAGTGCCACCGCCGCTTCCCCGTCGCGCGCGGTGCCCTCCTTGATCACCCCATGCTGCAGCGGACGGAACAGCTCCAGCGAGAGGCGGTTGGTGAGCGCTTCGGAACCGAACAGGACCTCCTTTTTCAGCGCCTTCCTGGATACGAAGTCCTTGGGCCAGCCCACATAACTCTCGATCCATTCCCGCGTTCCATTGCTGGCGGCGACGGCCGACCGGGAGGTTCCGAGATCGACGCCTATATGGAGGATGCCATTGTGCTTCTTGGCGGTATTCTGTCTAGCCATTGTTCGTATCTCCTGCGGTTGTAGGCTATGGTTCGATATCCGCTATGGGTGGCAAGTCCAGCGTCATGGTGCCAGGCGGGCGCGTGGTCAAGCCGTACTCCGAGGGGGACAAAACGTGATAAATAAGTCCGCCTGATGCTCCGATCAGCGCCAGCAGCGCAAGCAGATAGGTCTTGCGCCAATGGCCTGGCCCGCAGTCGCCGTTTCCGGCCGCATGCAATCACCGCGATCGCGCAGGCGGAGGTTTTCCCTGAATACGCTTTGCAACATCGCCTGCTGCATGCGCCGGTGGCGACTGGCGGTAAACGAATTCATCGGGGAGACCCGGGGGTGGTGCTTGATCGACGGCAAAAGTCTGCGCTGGCTTGAGTAGAGGAAGGTAACAATTACTGTCAAGCGCGGCGAGATACAACAGTTAACCGTTGGATTGCTGGCTAATCCCGATGAAAGGTCACGGATGGCCCCAACCGCCGTGGCGACGCAGCGGTCGTGGTATCGATGCGAGCAGGATTGCCTTCGAGCGATGTCGAAAGAAGATTATCGAGCGAGGGTACGTTCCAGCGTTATGGATCCGATGCGGGAGGGCAACTGTTCGCCCGCTGCACCGTCGATGTCTTGTATTTCGATGAGCCGGTCACGCTTGCTGCGTATCCGCGCCCGCGCGATACCATCGATATTCGCGGTATTGAGCGCCAGCTCTAATTGCTCCAGTGCCGCCCCGAAATGCCCATACGCGCCGTAGTAGTCGGCCAATGCCTCATGACTGAGCCATGGCAGATTTGCCTTGGCGGCGGCTTCCGCTCTCAACTCGTCCAACACCGGGTTGTGTCCTTCAATGCGGGTTGCCGCTTCCAAACTGGTCAATGCCTGCTGCGGCAAGCCTGCGTCGATGAGCGCTTCCGCGAGGTAATAGACGATCGGTTCTTGATCGGGATAGATCTCATTCAGGCGCCGCAGCCGCTCCAATGCCTGCTGGGCCTTGCCCGCACTCAATTCCGCCTGCGCCAGGGCCAGAGTGACGGATAGGGCGGCGTCCTGGTCCTGTTCAATCGTCTGCAGAACCTCGATGGCTCGCGCGGGCTCTCCCGCCCGCGTCAGGGCCAGCGCGTACGCATAGCGATCGGTCGTGTCATTTGCTGTGCCAGCCCGCCTGGCTTCCTCGTAGTGGCTGATGAGCGCATTAGGATCGGATATCAGCGCCAATGCCCTGGCCTTGGCATAGTGAAATCTCAGGCTGTCCTCGACGAAGGATCCGGAGAACTGCAATGCCCGGCTTCGGGTATCACTGACGCGCGACAGCGTGACCGGGTGGGTGCTCAGATACTCGGGTATCGGCCCCGCGTTGAGTTGAGTGTGCTTGTGCAGCTTCTCGAGGAAGTTCGGCATGCCCTGCGGATCGAATCTCGCCGCCGCTAGCAGCCGGATACCTACCCGATCCGCCTCCTGTTCATTGGCGCGCGAGAATGCAAGCTGCGCCTGCGCGCCGGCCGCCATGCTGGACAACAACGCCGCGCTGCCGACATCGGCGCCGCCGTATGCGCCCGCTAGTATCGACGCCAGCACGGCGAGTGCGGTCTTCAGATTGATGCTACCGGCGTTCGCGTAGGTACGGGCCAGATGGCGTTGCTCGACATGCGCGATTTCGTGCGCCATGACCCCGGCCAACTCGCTCTCAGCCTCGGCGATCAATAGCAGCCCAGTATTGACCGCCACGATACCCCCCGGCGCGGCGAAGGCGTTGATGGCGGAATCTTCAATCAGCAGAAAGGTGAAGTCGAGGTCCGAATCGATGCCTGCGGAGAGCAATCGCGTGCCCAATGCCTGTAGGTAGGCGTTGAGCTCCGGGTCAGTCGAAACGTTGAGTGCGCTGCGAATCTGTGTCAGCAGTGTTTCGCCGAGTAGCACCTCCTGCGAGGGGCTCAAGACAACGCTAGCGGGATCGCCCATCTCAGGCAAGCGTAGTGGCTCACTGGAAACCTGGCCGCCAGCCAAAAGACCACAAAGGACCATCAGCGGCAGCAGCCTGCCGATCGCAACCGCTAGGCAGCGAGGCATCGTATTGGTGTGACAGCGCATAGGATAACCTGTCGATTCTTGCCAGCCGAGCACAGGTGTCGAGGCGTCGGTTCTAGAATGCGCTCGGCGGGTCTTGAACCGGTAGTTGCAGTCAGCGCGTGCTGCGCTATCGTAGCATGTTAGGCTGCGGCCGGTGCCGAATAGTTTCAGCGGCTCGCTGCCTACGCAAACAGGGTCGTTTTTACATTGCTTTGGTCGGTAACATCATATAATGCATTCCGTGCCCGCTTATCTTCCGTGCGGAACTCCAACCGATGACTGACTTTGATCATGAGCTGGACACCAGCGGTCTGAACTGTCCGTTGCCGATCCTACGCGCCAAGAAGGCCCTGGTCGGCATGCGTGGCGGGCAGGTGCTGCGCGTGATCGCGACTGACCCAGGCTCAGTCAAGGATTTCGAGGTCTTTTCAAAGCAGACGGGTAACGAGTTGCTGGAATCGCGCGAGGAGGCGGGCAAGTTCTACTTTCTGATGAAAAAGGCCGGGTGAGCGGGGGAGCGAAGATGACACTTAACATGTCATCCTCTGAAGCAGAACGGCCGTACCCGGAAGTACGGACTGGGGATTGTCTTATCACGAGTGCCAAGCCAGGGATGGCATGCAAGATGTCTCAGATCTCCGGTTCGCTCACGGACCACGTTCGCGGCTGGCAAGTGCACGCAGCCAGCGGAACTGGTTGATTCCACGCCACAACTCGTGAAATTTGCGCACTTTCGTATTACTATCGCGCTTGTTGCACACACCTTTGACCGAAACGCACTGGAACTAGCGGCGATCCACACCACGGAAGGCCGCCCATACGGGACGCAGACCCATGACCGCGAATGCCCCAAGTCTCGAATTTGACAAGGTTGAAATCACCGGCGCCGACATCTTCGTTCGTTGTCTGCAGGAAGAGGGCGTAGAGTTTGTGTTCGGTTATCCGGGCGGAGCGGTACTGCACATCTACGATTCCCTGTTTAGACAGGACAAGGTCACCCATATCCTCGTGCGCCATGAGCAGGGCGCCGTGCACGCGGCCGAGGGCTATGCCAAGTCCACCACCAAACCGGGCGTCGTGCTGGTGACATCGGGTCCCGGCGCAACCAATGCCGTCACCGGTATCGCGGACGCCTACATGGATTCCGTGCCGCTGGTGGTGTTCACCGGGCAGGTGCCGACGAACATGATCGGCAATGACGCGTTTCAAGAGGTCGACACTGTCGGCATTACGCGACCGTGCGTGAAGCACAATTTTCTGGTCAAATCGGTGGAGGCGCTTGCGACCACCATTAAGAAAGCGTTCTACGTGGCCACCAGCGGGAGACCCGGGCCGGTCGTCGTCGATATCCCGAAGGATATTACCGCACACAAGACCGTCTTTAGTTATCCCAAGACCATCAAGATGCGCTCCTACAATCCCACTGTGAACGGACATATCGGCCAGATCAAGAAGGCCGTGGAGCTGATCCTCTCCGCCGCACGGCCCATGATCTACACGGGCGGCGGGGTGATCCTCGGCAACGCCTCGGAATCGCTGACGGAGTTCACACGCCTGCTGGGATATCCCATTACCAATACTCTGATGGGACTGGGCGGTTATCCCGCGACCGACCCACAGTTCGTGGGCATGCTGGGCATGCATGGCACTTACGAAGCCAATCTTGGCATGCATCACAGCGATGTGCTGATCGCCATCGGCGCGCGTTTCGACGATCGAGTGACCGGCAACGTTGAGAAGTTCTGTCCGCACTCCAAGATCGTGCACGTGGATGTGGACCCGGCGTCAATCTCCAAGAACGTTAGAGTGGACATCCCCATCGTGGGTCAGGTCGACAATGTGCTCAAGGCGCTCATCAAGGAGCTCAAGGCCGGCAACCGCAAACCCAAAAATCCCGAGGCCATCGCGGCATGGTGGCGGCAGATCGAGGAATGGCGGGCGATGGACTGCCTCAAATACGACCGGCAATCAAGCATCATCAAGCCCCAATACGTGATTGAGAGACTTTACGAGCTAACCGGCGGGGATGCGTATGTCACCTCTGATGTGGGCCAGCACCAGATGTGGGCCGCGCAGTTTTACAAGTTCGACAAGCCTCGGCGCTGGATCAACTCCGGGGGCTTGGGCACCATGGGCTTCGGCCTCCCGGCGGCCATGGGTGTGCAGATCGCGCACCCCGACGCGCAGGTGTGTTGTGTCACCGGCGAGGCCAGCGTCATCATGTGTATTCAGGAGCTGTCGACCTGTCTTCAGTATCGTCTACCGATCAAGGTGATCAACTTAAACAACCGGTATATGGGCATGGTGCGGCAGTGGCAGGAATTCTTCTATCAGGGCCGCTACGCAATGTCCTACATGGACGCGCTGCCGGATTTCGTCAAACTCGCCGAGAGCTTCGGCCACGTCGGCATGCGCATCGAGAAAC
>JAPSGG010000371.1 GCA_031177845.1 Chromatiales bacterium | reverse complement strand
GCCGGCAGCGCCCGAGAGGATGACGATGCCTGTGAGTGCGACAACATAACCGAAGCCGCGCCGCCCCATGCTCGCGCCGAGCGCCTTCATCCCACGATTAAGCGATGTGACTAATCGTACCAACCGCAGGCCGCGGGCGGCGCGCGTCACGCGCAGTAGACTGACCACGCGCGCGATTCGAAAGACGCGAAGGCAGGCACCGCCAACGAAAGGGCCGTCAGCCAGTTGTTCTTGAGGTAAACGATCTTGCGGGCGCCAGGATAAACTTTATTGCAAAGTCCAGGATGAAGATGATCCAGATGACCGTGCCGAAGGTCTCAAGGCTTGGGCTAAGCCCCCAGGCGAGTTCAACGACCAATGGTGCCAGCCAAGCAAAGCCCAGCACTAGCATCGGCGCTTCGAGCCAGTCCTCCAGTTGCTGTAAGACTTCACGGCGCTCGCGATGGAGTTGTCGTTCGGTAGAACTGTCGGTGATGTGCATGGCGTAGTCCCTTCGTTAGTACCTGGTTTGGCTTGAACTCGAAACCCCGGCCGTCTATGGCGCCTCCCCGCTCTGACAAGGAGGAATCGATAGGGGATTTCGCCAGACATGGGCAGCCACAAGAGAACCTTGAAGCGCGCTCCTAGTCATAGCCGCAGCGCCTCAGCGATGGCCCTCCACACCCACCTGGCGGCACATGTCCAGCACGGGGCAGGTCGAGCAGTGCGGACGGCTGCCGGTGCAGATGTGTTTGCCGAACGGCACCAGCAGGCGATTGATCTCGACCCAGTAGGCGCGCGGAAGCTTTGACTCAAGAGCGGCCATCGTTCGCTCCGGTGTCGTACCTTGCACGTAGCCCCAGCGGTTCGTCACGCGATGCACGTGGATGTCAACGCCGAGAGCAGGCTCGCCGCAGGCGATACCGAGCACCAGATTGGCACACTTGGGACCAACGCCCGCGAACGACGTCAGTGTCTCGAAGTCGCAGGGCAGGGCGCCGGCGTGTTCGGCCTCGACGCGTTCGGCGATCTTGCGGATCTGTGCCGCTTTCGCCTCATGGAATGAGCAGGCGTGGATCGCGGCGTCGATTGCCTGAGCATCCAGCCGGCTCATCTCGGCGGAGGTTCGGGCAAGTTTGAACAGGCGGCGCGCTGTGGGCACCGTGACCTCATCGCGCGTGCGGATGGAGATGATGCAGGCGACGAGCTGCTCGAACGGCGAATCGTAGCCGTCATCCGCGAGCGCGAACATCGCCGCCTTGGGATATGACTTGATCGCCTCGCGGATACGTTCGGCCGCGACATCGATATCGAATGGGCGTTTCGACATGAATACCTCTTATTACCGCTGAGCCATTCGCCGACCGGCTCCACGGGGACTTTACACGGCAAACAGCAGCGCCGTATAACCCGCCGCGCCCGATAGGAAGGCGGCGAAGCAGCTCTCGCGCCCCTTAGGCAGCTCCTCCTTTAGCGCATTGAGTACCACGCCGCCCGCCAGAAACGCAATAAGCACCGCGACTGCCGCCTCTGATATATCCGTCAGATAACCAATGATCCAGCCAACTAAAATCGCGGCCGTGATCAGCCAGCGTCCGAGCGGCGATACTCGCGCTTGTGGTCCTGATCGAGACCGAAGTCGGTGACGACGAAGTGCAGCGCCATTGCGGTAAAGAAGAACAACAGGCTCTGAAGCGTTTCAATCTCGCGATGTAGCAGCAGGTAGCCGATGAGGCCGTTGTAGACCGCAAACGACGCGAGGTGAATCCAGAATACTTTTACATCGGCTGTGTCGCCTATTCCCGCCTTTGTTCTCTGCCGGCGCGAGTTCTTCGCGAGTCTTTCCAAACCGTAGAAAGTTATCAGGCCCACCAGCGAGATGAAATAAACGTGGTGTTCGATGAATCCAATGATTTCACCGACTTGGCGCGTAAGCGTCTCCTGCCCGGCACTGAGTTCCGGAAGGAGATGCACGAACACATAGGCGACGGAGATACCGCCGCGAGGGAGAGCCACTGACTGCGCGGAATCCCATGCAGGAAGCGCAGCTTCCCTGCGAGCAGGTGCACGAGCGCCAACAGGATTGCGGCGAGCATCGGCAGCCAAGTTGGACTGTTCGTCAGGAATCAAATTGTGATCGGTCTTGTTCTAAAGTATCTTCGCGCCGCTATGCATATCCGCTTCAGATGGCCGATGATCCGGATGAAACATCTGCGCGCGCGAGTTCATGGTGATGCGCAAGCGCTTGGCTAAACGGATGTTGCTGAGCGCTCTGATCGTCTTTGGTTTGCTGGCGATGCTCTGGGCGCTGGTGACGCAGCCGTTATTTCCGATTTCGCGCACGGTTAGTGCGGTAGTGGTCGATCCGGCTCGGCTGGAGGCGCACGTGCGCATGCTGGCGGAGCGATTTGTCCCTCGCGACGAGGCTCATCCAAGGATGCTCGACCGCACCGCGGCCTACGTTCGCGGCGAATTTGAACAGGCGGGCGGGATCGTATCGGATCAGCCATACGAGCTGGAGGGAGAGTGGTATCGCAATGTCATCGCGCTGTTCGGGCCCGACACCGAGGAGCGCATCGTCGTGGGCGCGCAC
>JAPSGG010000094.1 GCA_031177845.1 Chromatiales bacterium | reverse complement strand
GCGGGATGCCGATCCGATCGTGGAACGCCTGCAGCCACTTGGTCTCGTCGACCGGGTCCGGCATCCCGAGGGAAGCCTGCACGTGCACGACCCGCTCGACGCTCTGAAACCGCACCTCGGCCGCGTAGTCGTCCGCCCAGTAGCGCTCGGCGCGGATGGCCGCGTAGTCGCCATGATCGCCTTCCCAGGTCTTGAGACTGGAGTCCTTTCCGACCGGCTTCATGGTCGCCGCATCGATGGTCTTCGCCGGGTCTAACAGCATTTCTTGGTCAGGGCCGGTGCTGTAGGCCTTCCACGCCAGCTTGCCGTCTTTCAGGTTATAAGCCGCCACGAAGCCGCGCACACCGAACTCACCACCGGATATACCAGTGATGACCTTGTCCTTGACCACCAGCGGATTATTGGTGTTGGTCGCACCCTTACTGGGATCACCGTTCACGACACTCCATACCACCTTGCCAGTCCCCGCGTCCAAGGCGACTAACTTGGTATCCGCCTGCTGCAGGATAATCATCGGCTTGGCGCCAGGAGCATAGGCCACACCGCGATAGACGGTATCGCAGCACATCACCGGGATGACCTTCGGGTCCTGGGTCGGCTCATACTTCCAATTGATGGTTTGATCGGCCAGGTTGATCGAGAACACATTGTTGGGGAACGGCGTATGGACGAACAGGGTGTCGCCGACCACTAGCGGACCGCCTTCATGACCGCGCAACACGCCGGTTGAGAACGTCCATGCGGGTACAAGTTGACTCGCATTGTCTGTGTTGATTTGATCCAACTCACTATACCGGTTACCGGTGTAGTTCTGGCCCCACATGGGCCAGTTGGCTGGATCCTGGGACAGCTTTATCAGTTCTGAGTTGCCAAATGCGGTGCCGCTTGCGGCGAATGCCGCGACCGCAGCCACACATGGCTTCCAGACTGATCTTCTGCTTACTTTACTCATTACGAAGCCTCCGATCGGTTCACATGTCTGAAGCATTGTTAATAGACAACAGCCGGGTGCTCCTTGCCTCGGCATGCGTTGTTCCTTATCTAGTTCCAGTCCCGGTACATCCTTGTACGCAACTAACTATAGCATGTGATATGCCAATGGGAAGAGAGATTCCTGATAAATTTTCGTGTAATCAATGCTTACAATGGATGTTGGCATAAACCATACAAACCGATGCGTGTAGAACACATTGGGGAGCTATAGTGGCGCCTCGCAGAAACGAGTCAGCCGTGTTGGGCGAGGTCAGCACACGGATCCCTTGATCAGGGACTGCGATCATTCGTTTCGGGTATGGCCCTTGGCCAGCGTTCGCTTTTGGCACATTTGTCACGCCGCCTGCACATGCCGAGATGAGCGTGTGCACTCACCCGATGGCTTAGATGCTTGATTTGCCTTGCCAGCGGCCCAGCGGAGTCAGCACATAAACGGCGATCAGCAGGCTCAGCGCACTCGCACCGAACGCCCAGTCGATCTCGCGCCGCGCCGGAAGCGCATCGGCATAACGAGGCGACCGCAATAGACTCAGCAATTGCTTGCCGGATTGCAGCCGATGGTAATCGAGGCCTTTGGCATCCGCCAGTTTGCGCAGGTAATCCTGCCTTAGAGATGAAAGATAAGGCTCCCCATCGCGCTGGAAATAACCTGTCATGCGTCCATATGGATTCAGGAGCGGGACCACAGAGGGGCGTAGGTCGCCCACGCCTATCACCACGCCATCCGGTTTCTCTCGCGAGACCCGGTGCGCTAAGGCAGGCGTCTCACCATAATCCGGAGCTTCATCACCGTCGGTGAAGAAGACCAGCGATGCGGGATGTCCGCGGGACTTCAGCTTGGTCAGTGCATCCTCCAGCCCGCGCGCGACGTTGCTCTGCGGGATCCAGGTCATGCGCCAATCGATATAGTGGATGACCTCGTCGATCTCTCGACGGTGATGACACACCTCAATAGGGTCGAATAACACCTCCGTCTGCCAGCCGGTGAAGACCGCCAAGCCCACGAATGAACCGCACGGCAGCTCGTGCACAACCTGGATTAGCGCGGCCTTGACGAAACTCAGCCGGTCTATCGGCTGACCGCCAATGGTGTAGTCGCGCACGTTCATGCTCTGGGTGATGTCGACCACGTACAGATGGTTCAGCACGGATTGCGATATCGGGAGGGTCGGCCGCGCGAACACCGGCGCCAGCACCAGCGCCGCCAAGATCAGCAGAATCATGCGCAAGTCGAACAGTCGGCTGCGCAATGACATCAGGCCGACTCCATCAGGGCAGTCCCTTGGGTATCTGCTGAAACTCGGCCCAATTCACTTTTCTTTGTTCGTACTGGCGTCCCAAGCCACCCTTGTAATCCTGCTGGTCGGCGTCCCGCTCGGTAACCAGGAAACGCGTGTATTCCAGATTGTACTTTGCATCGAAGAAGTCGCTGTCCAGACGCAGCGCCCGCTGATACTGCGTGCGCGCGATGCCGACTAGCGTACCGATGTTCTTGAGCCTGTGGAACATCGCCTCGATCTGGGCACGGGTGACATAGATGTTGCCGATGTTATAGTTGACCCTAACTTGAATCTCATGGTCGGGCACCTGCTCGAGTTGATGATAAAGCTCGAGCGCGGCATCCAGATCCCCCTCACTGCGCAATTGAAAAGCCTTGGCATACACCGCCTGAGGCGGCGTACCATCGTCGATTGCCTCCACTTTCCCCTGCACAATGCGCGCATTCAGCGCCTGTGTTTGATATAACGCGTGGGCACTGAGCGCAAAACCCGCCACGGATGCTACCAGCGCGAACGGAGCCACGAGCGCCAGGCCGCGTTTGATATCTATCGCCATGCCCTCACCTCGAACAGCTTCGCGACGACCAACAGCAAAATCATCGCGAGGCTCAGTGCGTAACAGTAACCGCTGATCTTCTCTCTCGGTAGCACCTCGACAGTGCGCAGCGGCCAGCGTTCTAGCTCATCCATATCGGCTACGGCCCGTCCTAACGCGGCCGGATCGTCTGCCACGTATGCCGTGTACGGTATGCCCAAACCTTGGAAGTACCGATGAAGCTGTTGTTCTGGCACTCCGCCGAACACCTCGATCTGTCCCGGCTTGGGCACGATGCCCGGACTGCCCTCGGAACGGATATAGATCCAGTAGAGCCGGACGTTGTACTCATGGAACGTGTCGCGCAGCCAGCCGCCGACTTGATCATCGATTTTGGCTGCGCCATCCGACACCAGCAGGATCACCCTGGAGCCCTCATACTCGCGCCCCTCGTACAGACCCAACGCCATTCCAAGGGGACTGGCGATATTCGTAAGCCCCAGACCCTCTTGCGCCGCAGGCTTAATGGCGGCCTGAACCGCCTCGATCTTATTGGTCAACGGCAGCACATAAATCGGCGCGGAGGAAAACTCGACCATACCGTAGACGTTGTTCGGCCGCCGGTTAATGAAATCCAGCAATAGGCGACTGGCGGCTTGAGCTTTGTTCTCTTCACCTCGCACACGGGGCGTATGGCCAGCAAACGTATCGTTCATGCTACGGCTGCGGTCCAGCACGATCACGATCTGCGCGCCCTCGGCGATCCTTTCCATCGTTTGTCCGCCGCGATAGAGTCCGCTGAGTGCAACCACCAAAGATGCGATGGCGATAGCCCCTATCACACGCAACGCAAGGCCCAGCGCTCTGGATAGGCCATCGCGCGGAATCAGGTCTAGCCACGAATAGGTCGCCGGCGCCGAACCGCTGTGCAGGAACGGCAATAGGGCCAATAACAGCAGTGCCAGTAGCCACGGATGTTCAACATATAAGTTCACCGCGCCTCTCGCTCCGCCGCCCGGCACTGGCGGCACAGCGACTGCAACCATAGCAAGTCAACGCTGCGGGCGGTCGGCGCCGCATTGCCGCCGAAGAACAGCTGGCGCGATTCTCCGAAGAAATCCTCTATCGCTGCGCGCCGCGACGCGAATGCTGGCTGCGCATCGAAGAAGCGCTCCAGACGTTCGGCAAACACCACCTCCCCGGCAGTCTGGTTAAAGGCCTGGTGCACCACGCGGAATCCATCGCGCAGACCCTGCTCATTGTCCGCGCGGCCCTGCATGGTGCGAAGCCGACGGTAGGCCCGCGCGAATGGCGCCTGACCCCGGCGCCTGAATGGCCATATTTGATTGAAATACATCCAGTAGGCGCTAAAAGCGAGGCTCAAGCCCCCGAACAGCGCGAGCCCGTACTTGGGCAGGCTCGCATCCACCAGCGGCGGCGGTGCATCGGCCCGAACCGGAATCTCCGCAATGGTCTCTACCTCGGGTTCCGGCTTTAACATTGGAGAGATCGAAAATATCCAATCCGGCACTGTAAGCGAAAAGCTTTCGTGTCGACTCGCAAACCTCAACTCAAACCCGGGAATGAAATCCAGGGTAACCGCACGCGGTGTGGAAAAAATTTGGTAATCAAGCTCGATGAGATAGCGGTTAAACTCGTCCTGCCGAGCTTCCTCTACCTCCACCTGCTGCAACTCCAGCCAAGTATCAATCCATCGCGATGGAGGTAATGAGCTGCGTTGTAGCTTGTACGGCTCTTCCACTATCACCAACAGCTGGTGCCTGACCTTATCTCCGGTCAAGAGACCGAATGCGCGCGGGCCACGGGGCTCGAAAACCTTGATGTGCGGATCAGGGTCAGGCGCCGCGGTCCAGCCGGGGATGAATTGATCTTCCTTAGACTCGAGCGTGTGCCGGCGCACCTCAGGGCCTGTTGTCCAGCCGGAGCCATACTCCACGGCCAGACTAGGTATTAGGGCGCTGGCCAGCAACGTACCAATGGACCACGTCAATAGAGCAACACGGAAGAGGGAGCGCTGTCTGATCATCGTTCGATGAAAAACCGATTTAGTGCGTCGCAATCGATTCTGTCGAGCAAGAAATAAGGCTTGTGCCCGGATTCCATAAAGATGCGTTCGAGCGCAATGCGGCGCTGCTCAAAGGACTCGCATAGGCGATTGCGCAATGCCGGTCGCAACAATACGTAACGTTCAGCCCCCGTCTCGCTATCACGGACGCGCGCGATGCCGAACGTGGGCGGATTGCGAAACTCGGCGCTGTCCCACACCACGATCGGCACCACATCGTGCCTGGCAAATGCGTTGAGTAGACGGTGCGTGACGTCCAAGGAGAAGTGAAAATCGGAGATCACAAACACCAGCGAACGGCGGTAGCCCAACAGCGGCGCGGCCTCAATCAGCCCTTGCGCCCCGCACACCGCAGGCGTGTAGTCGCTGAGCCGGTCAATGGCCTTCCGCAGCGCCGCCCCGCTGCGGGTCGCGGGTACGACGAATTGCGGCAAGACCTCACCCGTGCATCCCACGAAGCCGAAGGGATCGCCGGTGCGGCTGGCGGAAAACGCCAGTATCGAGAGGAATTCGACCAGTAAGGCCTGTTTGGACGCCGTGCCCTGAAAACCCATTGAGGCCGTCAAGTCGACCACGGCGTACACAGGCAGGATGCCGTGCTGGTTGTACGTGCGCACAAAGAGCTGACCGAATGGGTCCCGCACC
Source organism: Chromatiales bacterium (assembly GCA_031177845.1). GTDB lineage: Bacteria > Pseudomonadota > Gammaproteobacteria > JACCYU01 > JACCYU01 > JAPSGG01. The sequence continues at coordinate 770 of JAPSGG010000094.1, read as the reverse complement.
GAACGCCTAATGTCGAGCCTGCGCGGGTCCGGATAATCGAGTAACGGCGCGCTAATGGCGTATTCATGACCCGCGCCAGTAAGGCTAGACTTGTGATGTCCGGGCAGCGCGTGCCGTGTACGCCATCCGACGCGGTAGTGAAACTCCCGAACCTCGGCGCCTTGTGCAGTCATGGCGAAGCGACTTTTTGCAGGATCTGCTCCATCATCTGCCGGGCGAGCACTGCGCGTCGCAACTCGAACACCGGATTGAAGAACACGCGGTGCGCCATGGTCTCGTGGAAGATGCTCTGCACGTCCTCCGGCACTACCGCCTCGCGATCCTGCAGCCAAGCTGCGACGCGCGCGGCCCGGATCAGTAAACTGGCCCCGCGCGGGCTTGCGCCGGCCTGCACCAACTGACCGGGATCCACATCTTCGATATCAACGCCGAAGTGCTGTGGATTGCGCGTCGCCTCCCATAGATCGAGCGCGTAGCTCTCCAATGTTGGGCTAACGCAGATCTGGCGCTGAATCAGCGGGGCGATGTCCTTGACCTCGGCGAATGGGATAATCCCGCTCGGCAAGCTCTGAATCAGGGCGTCGGCGTCGTGGAATCGGGTGTCGAACATGAGGCTTCGGCGAAGCGCGCGATCGTCCGGCAACTCGATCGAGATCTCCATGAAGAACCGATCACGAGCCGCCGACGGAATCTCGAATGTCTCTTCTTTCTCAACCCGGTTGCGATCGGCAAACACTTGCAGGTGCGGGAAGCGATGCTCGCGGTTGAAC
>JAPSGG010000370.1 GCA_031177845.1 Chromatiales bacterium | reverse complement strand
AAGAAGAAGATCAAGGACCGCGTTGCGAAGGTTATTCTTCATGCGCTGAAGACGCCGGAAGCCGAAGCCCAGATCTGGGAGAGCGTGCATCGGCCCAAGAAGGATCATCCGGCGCAGGACATCCAGGCGCATCTTTACTGGCAGGCGGCCGAGGAGGCGGCGAACTATGTGAAGAAACACATGCCGCCCAACGCGTGTTATGACACCCATTTTGGATTGCTCCAGGCGGCCCTGGCGGAGGTCAGGATTGACGGTCTTTATCTCGAATTCGGCGTCGCCAGCGGGCGGAGCATCAACTTCATCGCGCGGCAAGTTAGGCAAACGGTGCATGGCTTCGATTCTTTCCATGGGCTGCCGGAGGATTGGATCGCCGGCGAAGGTAAGGGCGCCTTCGATCGGCACGGGAAACCTCCGGAGGTTCGCGAAAACGTTCAGCTACATTCGGGATGGTTCGAGCAGACGCTGCCCGAGTTCGTCGCGGCTCATCCAGATCCGATTGCGTTCATGAATATCGACTGCGATTTGTATTCTTCGACTAAGGCGATCTTCGATGCCTTGGGCGACCGAGTCATCACCGGTACGGTCATCCGGTTCGGCGAGTATTTCAATTATCCCGGTTGGCAGCAGCACGAGTACAGGGCGTTTCAGGAGTTCGTGGCGAAGAGAAGACTTGCCTACCGGTATCTGGGATATACCCGTCGCAATTATTCTGTGGCGGTGGTCATTGAGGGGAGTGCCGAGGAACAAGATTCGCGGACGGGCGCGCCAAACGCGACTTGGCGAGAGAGGCGTGCGGGATGAAGGATCTGATCGTGCACGTCGATAGCGCGCCTCAGTGCGCCGCGCGGATCGATTTGGCGGCGCGGCTGGCGAAGCGCTTCGAAGGCCGCCTCAGTGGCGTCTACGCGCAGCATGCCAATGTCATGCCGCTAGGCGTAGAAGCATTGCAGGAAATGGAGGCCGGGACAATGAGTGCGTCCGAACGCATGCAGTATGCTACGAGGCTGACGCGCGCCGATGCACAAGCCGCAGAGCAGGCGTTCCGCGAACGCGTCGAGCGGCACACATTGACCGCCCACTGGTACACGATGGCCGGCAGCGCGGCTGACGTGGTGGTGGCGTACGCGCGCTACGCGGATCTGGCGGTCGTCGGCCAGACGCCTGCGGGCGGTGAGGATGTGGCCACCGAAATCGCTTTGCGAGCCGGTCGGCCGGTGCTGGTCGCACCGCATGCGGAGAGCTTTCCGCTGACGATGGAACGCGTGCTGATCGCCTGGGATGCGAGCCGTGAGTCGACCCGCGCGCTGCACGATGCATTGCCTTTGCTGCGCCAGGCTAGTCGCGTCACCGTGCTATCGGTCGGACCTGCCGAGAAGGCACCGCTGGACGTCGATATCGCCCGGCATCTCAGGCTGCACGGGATCGAAGCCGCGCACGTGCAAGAGGATGACACTGAGAGCGACGCCGGCAGGACTGTGCTCGCTCGCGCCGAGGCGCTGAGTTGCGATCTGATCGTGATGGGAGCCTACGGGCATTCACGGCTCCGCGAGCGCGTGCTGGGCGGCACCACGCGCCACGTGCTCAAGCACATGGCTGTGCCGGTACTGGTGGCCCACTGAGCCACGATGCCGCGGGAATCCGCGGCCGCCTGGCGCCAGATCGCCGTTTCGCAACCCCTGCCCCTCGCTAGCCAGCGAAGCCTACGCCGCGAGTCCAGCGGCGACGCGGCAGGACATCGCTTAGAGGAGTGAACACTGATGACACTTGGTCAGAGCTGGAATCCTTTCGCACAGACGGATCAGCTCAGTCGCCTGCTGGGGGAGTACCTGGATGCGGCAGGGGTGGGCCCGCAGGAGACGGCTTATGAACGTGTGGACGTCGAAGTAGGGCTCAGCTTGCGACGGTACGTGCCCAACCGGGGCAACGGCCCGGTGGTGCTGATCGTCCCGGCCCCCATCAAGGGCCCCTACATCTGGGATGCGGCACCGAACATCAGCGTGGTGCAGCGGTTGATGGAAGGGGATTGCCGCGTCTATGTGGTGGAATGGGCACGACCGGATGCGCGCTTGCACGCGCTGGGCTTGAGTGACTATGCGGATCGCCTCTTGCTCAAGGGCCTGGATTGCGTTCAGGCGGAGACCGGTCGGCAGTCGGTTTTCCTGGCTGGGCACTCGCTGGGAGGAACTTTCGCCGCCTTGTGCGCCGCGCTGCATCCACCGCGGATCAAGGGCCTGATCCTGGTGGGTGCGCCCCTGCATTTCGGTCCCTGGGTGGGGCCGCTGGATCGATTGGTTGCCGCATCGCCCCCCGCGTCGGTGGTGACCGCATCCATGGACACCGTGCCGGGCTCGCTGCTAGGTGTCTTCGCCAGGGCGGCCGCACCGGAGGGCTTTATCGGATATCGCTGGCTGGATGGGCTGATCAGCCTGTCGGATCCTGAGGCGCTCAAGACCCATCTGCGGGTGGTGCGCTGGAGCCTGGATGAGGCGCCGCTGCCAAAGCGTCTATTCGAGGAGGTGGTGGAAGCGTTATATCGCGAGAACCGCTTCATGGGCGGCGATTTGAGACTCGATGGCA
>JAPSGG010000005.1 GCA_031177845.1 Chromatiales bacterium | reverse complement strand
TCGGTCTATTCGGCGGTGCTGGCGTCGGCAAGACCGTTAACATGCTCGAGCTGATCCGCAACATCGCCATCGAGCACTCGGGCTATTCGGTGTTCGCCGGCGTGGGCGAACGGACCCGCGAGGGCAACGACTTCTATCACGAGATGAAAGATTCCAATGTCCTCGATAAGGTCGCGCTGGTGTTTGGCCAAATGAATGAGCCGCCCGGCAACCGCTTGCGGGTCGGATTGAGCGGCCTGACCATGGCGGAGTATTTCCGCGATGAAGGTCGCGACGTGCTGGTCTTCATCGACAACATCTATCGCTATACGCTCGCGGGCGTGGAAGTATCGGCCCTGTTGGGTCGCATGCCCTCGGCGGTGGGTTATCAGCCGACCTTGGCTTCGGAGATGGGCATCCTGCAGGAGCGCATCACCTCCACTAAGAAAGGCTCGATTACCTCAGTGCAAGCGGTCTATGTGCCGGCGGACGATCTGACGGACCCTTCGCCCGCGACCACCTTCGCGCATCTGGATTCCACCGTGGTGTTGTCCCGCCAGATCGCCGAGCTGGGTATTTACCCGGCGGTGGACCCGCTCGATTCCACCAGCCGCCAGCTCGATCCGAATGTCATCGGCCAGGAGCACTACGACACCGCGCGCGCGGTACAGAATACACTCCAGCGTTACAAGGAACTGCGCGATATCATTGCGATCCTCGGCATGGACGAGCTGTCCGAGGAGGACAAGCTCACGGTATCGCGGGCCCGCAAGGTGCAACGCTTCCTGTCGCAGCCCTTCTTCGTCGCGGAGACCTTCACCGGCACGCCTGGCAAGTTCGTTCCGCTAAAGGAGACGATCGCCGGCTTCAAAGCCATCGTCGAGGGTGAGCACGACGATCTGCCCGAGCAGGCCTTTTACATGGTCGGCAATATCGATGAGGCGGTAGAAAAGGCGAGGTCCTTGGGCAGTAAGTCGCGGGAGGACAAGGGTGAGAAGAAGGGAGAAAAGGCAAGAGCCGGTGAGAAGGCTTAGAGAGGTCGGTGAGCAGTGCCTCTCGATCCATTCTAGCGTGGCCGCGGCCAGGCAAGGACCCATGAGGTATGCCCAACTCAACCCTGGAAGTGCGCTCTTAGCTTGAATGCACTCGTTCGATTCAGCGGTTCTAAGGATTAGATTGGTGAGAAGCTGTCATGGCCAATACCATTCGCGTTGAGATCGTCAGCGCCGAAGAGCAGATTTACTCCGGTGAGGCAGAGATGGTGATCGCGCCTGCCGAGATGGGCGAGGTCGGCGTCATGCCGCGCCACACTCCGCTGATCACGCGCCTGAAGCCGGGCGAGGTCAAGCTGCAGACCGCCGGCCAGGAGGATCAGTTCTACTTCGTGTCCGGTGGAATCCTCGAGGTTCAGCCCCATGTCGTCACGGTATTGGCCGACACCGCCTTGCGTGCCAAGGATCTGGACGAGGCGCAGGCCATGGAGGCCAAGCAACGCGCCGAGCAGGCATTGGCCGACAAGCAATCCGACATCGATTACGCGAGGGCCCAGGCGCAGCTGGCAGAGGCGGCGGCGCAACTGCGGATGCTGGAGAATCTTCGTAAACGACGCCGGTAGTCTCTGCCATGCGCGCACGTCCTCGGCAGGCAGCCACGGCTGCCTGTATTTTGTATCACTGCGTAAAATGACTTCGAACTTATTCAGCCCGGCCAAGGCCTATTACCGGTTTGATGTTTGAATTGAATCTGGCGGTGATCATCCTGGCGGCAGGCCAGGGCAAGCGCATGCAAAGCCGGTTGCCGAAGGTCTTACACTCGATTGGCGGCAGGCCGATGCTGTCGCACGTGGTTGATACGGCAAGCAGTCTGGCGCCGGATTCCATCAGCATCGTCTACGGCCACGAGGGCGATAGGATTAGGAAGCGTTTCGATCGCGCGGATCTGCGCTGGTGCTTGCAGGCGGAGCGGCTGGGTACGGGCCATGCAGTGATGCAGGCACTTCCAGGAGTGGAGGCAACCGCCACGGTGCTGGTGCTCTACGGAGACGTACCTCTGATCAGGGATGAAACGCTGCAACTTCTATTGGCAGGCTTGAAAGATCACACCATCTCCCTGCTCACCACTATAATGGCCGAGCCCACCGGCTATGGCCGGATCATCCGGGACCATGCAGGCCGCGTCCGGCGTATCGTCGAAGAGAAAGACGCGACGCGCGCGGAGCAGGAAATCACAGAGGTCAATACGGGCATTCTTGCCGCCCGGGCCGGTGATCTTCAGCGCTGGCTCCAGCGCACGGGGAATGACAATGCGCAGCAGGAGTACTATCTGACCGACTGCGTCGGGCTGGCCGTCGAGGAAGGTGGGGCCGTTCACGCCGAGATCTGCCGCGATGCGGATGAGGTTCGAGGCATTAACGACAAGCTACAGCTGGCCGACGTCGAGCGCGCCTACCAGCGCAGGCAGGCGATGGACTTGATGCGGCGGGGCGTGACCGTGCGCGATCCGGCCAGGCTGGACGTGCGCGGACGTGTGAGCGCGGGCCGCGATGTCACGCTGGACGTGAACGTCATACTGGAGGGCAATATAGAACTTGGGGACGGCGCATCGATAGGTCCCAACTGCGTCATCCGCGATGCGACCATCGGCGCGGACACTGAGATCCTGCCCAATTGCGTGATCGAGGGTGCGCGAATTGGGGCGCAGTGTCGCATCGGCCCGTTCACCCGCATAAGGCCGCACACGTCGCTCGGGCATGACGTGCGGCTAGGCAATTTCGTCGAGATCAAGGCATCCCGCATCGACGAGGGCAGCAAGGTTAATCATCTGAGCTACATCGGCGATACCGAGATGGGCAGCCGCACAAATATCGGCGCAGGAACCATCGTTTGTAACTACGACGGCGTCAACAAGCACCGTACCCACATCGGCAACGATGTATTCATAGGGTCGGACGTGCAGCTCGTAGCGCCGGTATCCGTCGGCAGCGGGGCCACAATTGGTGCCGGTTCGACGATTACTAAGGACGCGCCGCCAGGGGAATTGACCTTGTCGCGCAGCCCCCAGAAGACGATCCGCGGCTGGCAACGGCCAAAGAAAGACACAATGATTGGAAGGTAAGCCAACAAGCGCAAGCGGGCAAGGCGACAAGACGGAAGAATCTAGCCTGACCCTTAGTCCGCATGACGTTAGCGGTTATAGAACAACCGAGGATTAAACCCCATGTGCGGCATCATCGGGGCCATCGCGCAGCGCAACGTCTCACCGATCCTGCTCGAAGGGCTGAAGCGCCTGGAATACCGTGGCTATGACTCGGCGGGCATAGCGGTTATTAACGCGCGCGGTCTGGCGCGTATACGCAAGGTTGGCAAGGTTTCCCAACTGGGCGCCGCTTTGGAGGCTGCGCCCCTGGAGGGGAGCCTGGGGATCGCGCACACGCGGTGGGCGACCCACGGGGTTCCCGCGGAGAACAATGCCCATCCCCATATATCCAGCGATCGCGTTGCCGTGGTGCACAATGGCATCATCGAGAACCACGCCGAGCTTAAGCAACAGCAATTGCGGGCGGGTTTCAAGTTCACGTCCGAGACTGACACCGAGGTTATCGCCCACCAGGTGGCTTACTACCTGGGACGTGGCCATGATCTGCTGGCCGCGGTACAACGAACCGTGGCCGATCTTCACGGCGCGTACGCGATCGGAGTGGTGGATCAGTACGACCCCGATCGCCTGGTCGCCGCGCGTAAGGGCAGCCCGCTGGTGATCGGTATCGGTATCGGCGAGCACTTTGTTGCCTCCGATATCCAGGCGCTGCTCCCTGTGACGCAGCGCTTTATCTACCTCGAAAACGGGGACATTGCGGAGCTGCGCCTGGATACGGTCACTGTTTATGACGCGAAGGGCACGCCCACCACGCGCCCCGTCAAGCTCTCGGAGCTTGCTTCCGCTGGAGCGGAGCGCGGTGCGTTCCGGCATTTCATGCTCAAGGAGATCCACGAGCAACCCCAGGCCATCGCCAATACATTGGAGGGACGCATCGCGGATGGGCGAGTTCTCGAAGAGATTCTAGGTCCCGCGGCCGATCGGATCCTAGCGCGCACGGAGGCCGTTCAGCTTGTCGCCTGTGGCACCAGCTATCATGCGGGCCTGGTGGCGAAATACTGGTTCGAGGAGTTGGCCGGTGTTCCTTGTCAGGTGGAGATCGCTAGCGAGTTTCGCTACCGCAAGCACGTCGTATTGCCGGGCTCGCTGTTCATCAGCATTTCCCAGTCGGGCGAGACAGCCGACACTCTTGCGGCGCTCGCCCTGGCCAAGGAGCAGCGGCAGTACACGGGCTCGCTGGCGATCTGCAACGTGCCGGAAAGCTCGCTGGTGCGCGAATCCGAACTGGCGCTGATGACTTATGCAGGCGCGGAGATCGGTGTCGCAAGCACCAAGGCATTCACGACGCAATTGACCGCGCTGATGCTGGTGGCGATTCTCGTTGGCCGTCGTCACGGGCTGAGCGTATCGATGGAGGCTTCGCTGGTTGAGCAGTTACAGCGGCTCCCCGCGCATATCGAACACGTCTTGAGGCTGGACGCCGATATTGCCCGCCTGGCCGAGGACTACGCCGACAAACAGCATGCTCTGTTTCTCGGGCGTGGCTCACATTATCCGATTGCCATGGAGGGGGCATTGAAACTCAAGGAGATATCTTACATACATGCCGAAGCCTATGCCGCCGGCGAGCTCAAGCACGGCCCACTGGCGCTAGTCGACGCCAATATGCCAGTCATCGCGGTTGCGCCGAATAACGAGCTGCTCGAAAAACTGCGCTCCAACCTCGAGGAGGTGCGCTCGCGGGGCGGGCAGCTTTATGTATTCGCGGACGCCGACGCCAAAATCATATCTGATAAGGGCATGCGCGTGCTGGAGATCGCCCCGGCGGCTGAGGCCGTCGCGCCCATCATCTTCACCGTTCCGTTGCAACTGCTCGCGTATCACACGGCGGTGCTGAAGGGTACTGATGTGGACCAGCCACGGAATCTCGCCAAATCCGTGACGGTGGAGTAGCTCCCGAGTTGAGCCTTAGGGCAGCGCTGCAGTCCATCCGACTCCGACCAAGACCGCTGCTCGCTCTGCTCCCACCAAAAAAGCTGTCGTCGGTGGTGCGGCTGTGCTAGGGTGAATAACCACGCTCTCCGCGTGGCTCTCCAACAATGATTCTACGGGGGTGTGAGATGGCGAAATTGACAGCGCTTTCCTTGAGTATCGCGATTCTGGGCGCGATTTGGGCCTATTTGGCGCTGGGCCCCTTTGCGGCGTGGCTCGTCATTTGGGCTGGCTTCATCGCATGGGGATGTTTTTTCCACAGCGGCGGTGATACGGCGGCGCTCTCAAAGACGATCGCTGGTAACGTCTACGGCATCATTGTCGCATGGATCGCGTTAATTATTATCGTCAATGTGCAAGTGCCCGCGCTTGGAGCGGCTTGGCCAGCGCTGGTGGTTGGAGTCACCGTGTTTTTCCTGGTTATCGTCGCTGCGGCGGGGCCGCTGTCGGTGGTGCCCGCCAACGTGTATGGTTATGCGGCGACCGTGGCCTATGCGGCGCCCCAGCTGTCGGACGCGACGTTCGGTTCCAAGCTGTTCGCGCCCAACTTCGCCAATCCACTGGTGATAGTGATCGTGTCTATGGTGCTGGGAGCGCTTTTTGGATTTGCGTCGGCCAAGCTCGCGGAAGCGCTTACCAGACGTGAATTGCGCACGACGTGATCTGACGCAAGAAAGGAGGCGGAGCTCGCTCCGCCTCCTTCTCACAAGCAAGAGTAGGAAACGGGTTCCTCGCTGAAGGGCCTCTGCGGCCCATCAGCTCCGCTGTTGCACGATGTTGATGCCCTTCAGCAGATTGAGGGCCTCATTGAGCTGATAGTCTTGATTGGCCAACGGCGAAGAAGGAATCGCTCCGCCTTCACCCGGCTGTTCAAGCCCCTGCGTGCCTTTATTGATGAGATGGCCGGTGAGGTCAGCTTCCTTCAACGGCGCGATCTCGCCCCCATCGGCCTCGGTAAGCGTGAGGTTTGCCAATGCGATATCGGGTTCGATGCCCTCGGCCTGGATCGAGCGGCCCGACGGGGTGTAATAGCGCGCGGTCGTGAGCTTGAGCGCGGAGTCTTCCTTGAGCGGCAATATGGTCTGCACGGAGCCCTTGCCAAAGGACTTGCTGCCCATGATGATCGCGCGCTTATGATCCTGCATAGCGCCGGCGACGATCTCGGACGCCGAAGCCGAACCGCCATTGATCAACACCACAATGGGGGTCCCATCCAGGACGTCGCCCTCAGTCGCGGAGTAGCGCAGCGCCGAGTCACTGGAGCGGCCTTCGGTATAGACGATGAGGCCATCGTCGAGGAAAGCGTCGGATACCCCCACGGCGCCATTTAACACGCCGCCCGGATTGTTGCGAAGATCTAGCACCAGACCCTTCAATTCGCCACCATTCTCCTTTTGCAGCCCCTCGATGGCGTCGATCAGGCTCTGCGTGGTCTTGGCTTGGAAGTTGGTGATGCGTACATACCCGAAACCCGGTTCCAATAGCTGACTCTTAACGCTTTTGACTTTGATGATGTCGCGCGTGATAGAAATAGTCAGCGGCTTGTCGACGCCGTCTCGGACGATAGTCAGGGTGATTTCCGTGCCCTTCTTGCCGCGCATGAGATTGACTGCATCGTTCAGCGACATGCCTTTAACCGGCTTGTCGTTGAGGCGTATGATCAAATCGCCCGCCTTTACGCCGGCGCGTTGGGCGGGTGTGTCGTCTATCGGGGAGATGACTTTCACGAAGCCATCTTCCATACCCACCTCTATCCCTAAGCCACCAAACTCGCCGGTGGTGCCGATCTGAAGTTCGCGGAACTCCTCTTTGTCGAGGTACGCGGAATGCGGGTCGAGACCCGCCAGCATGCCGCGGATAGCGCTCTCTAGCAGCTCCCCGTCATCAACTTCCTCGACGTAGTCCGTTTTGATACGGGCATAGACGTCAGTGAATGCGCGCAGCTCCTCCAGCGGGACAGAAAACCTATCCTCGTCGCGTTCGGCGAATACGCCGTGGCCTAGGCTCAGGGATACGCCTAGGGCAAGGCCCATCAGCAGGCCCGTGCTCGTGCGTGGTGGAATCTTCATGCCCGTTCTCCCGATCCTGGTGATTCGGTCGAGGCATTATGCTGCCGACCGGGCGTGGCTGTCAGGATCAATGTGAAAGGATGCTGAGAAATCTCTATCGATCGAAGGTATTGGCCGATAGGTGGTCGCCCCATACCTATTAGTTTAGCATTGAACGCCGCTTTGGTCAGTTACGGACGCGCGCCGGCGAGACCCGGCGGTCTTCGAAGCAACCACAGGCTCCTAGATCCTCAGGCGCTCGACGATGCGACCGTTGACCAGATGCTCGTCGATAATCTCGTCGATGTCTTCGCGGTTCGCATAGGTATACCAGACCGCGTCCGGATAGATGACGGCAATGGGGCCTTCGCTGCAGCGGTCCATGCACCCGGCGGTGTTTACCCGCACACCGCCCTGACCGGTTATGTTCAGCGCCTTGGCGCGCCGCTTGGCGTACTGGCGCATCTCGGTGGCGTCGTGATCTTCGCAGCAGACATTCCCGTCGTCGCGACAGTTGGTGCAAAAGAACATGTGGCGTTTGTAATACGGCATATCCCTGTGACCGCTTACCTGCAAAAGAGTTGAATATCCGCTAACGGCAATATCGGGCTTGAATGATATCCTTCATAGCCTGGTCACTACTGATAAACAAGGGTGAACAAGTAGTCGTCGGTGCTGGTATAGGCCGGCGACAGACTGTTGTTCCACTCTACGTTGGCCGACGAAGTCCCTTACCCGGCTGAATTGAAAACTGGTGCGCGTGCGTACGACGATGTCGCTCGTGTCCTCCAGTCCCAGCAAGCCTTCCTGAAAATGGAAGAGCCGGATTTAGTCCATCCTGTAGGGCATGCTCGAAATTCACGGCGCACCGGGCAGAGGGAAAGCTGTCGTCGGGTGCGATGTCGAAGTCCTCGTTGACACAGGCGAGACCGGTTTCGGCTGATGGTGTCCGCCGCTGGGTCTCGACAGCCTGATAATCAAGACCGTTGGCAAACGTGGTGCGCAGCTTTAATTTGGCGAATTCGTCGCGCGTGAAGGTCGCGCTATTGAACACAAATAGCTTGTCGCTCAGGAAGTGATCATATCTGACGAACCTCAGGGCTCGGTCAGCGGTCGTGACGCATCGGCCCGTTCTCGCCGTGCTCACCCCGCCCCGTATAACGGTTCTGGGGCGTATGGGCGGCCAACTCACCAAGAATAGTATAGCTCTCATTGTTGCGGTTACCGCTGGTCATACTCAAACCGACGCTCACCCGACCACTCAAGCTAATCAGCGTGTCCAGCGGGTTACTGTGGTAGATGCCTCTGCGACCGTCAATGGCATTTCCTTCGCGACTGGGACGCCATTTATCGCCAGCCGCAGGTGGCCTTCGTCGGCGGCAAGTAGCTGTCCTGTATAATATCCGCCGCTGTTCATAATCACGGTCACCGGCGAGTCCGTGCGGATGCCGGAGACTTCCTCGGGTTCGAGCTTCAGTTCTTTGGCGAATCTCGTCTTGATGATCAACAGTTCATCACCGACCTGCCGCAGAGCGTCCACGAGCCGGTCTCCGCTCCAGAGGAGCACCTCATCGGCGGCAACGGTACTAGCGCCATCGTATGTTCGCCCTGAGTTTTGGGTCGCCGGGCAGACTTATGCCTAGCCGATGATTGATATTCTCGAAGCGGCTGATCGCTGCGTGCTGTGTGGCATGTGTTTGCCTCACTGCCCCACGTACGGAAAGACTCGCAATGAGGCAGACTCCCCGCGCGGACGCATCTCGCTGATACGGGCGCTAGACAGTGGGAGCCTAACCAATAGCGACGCCCTGACGAGCCACTTGGATGGCTGCCTGACATGTCGCGCCTGCGAGGCCGTTTGCCCGGCGGCCGTGCCCTATGGCGCGCTCATCGACGCCGCGCGCGCAACTCTCCAACGGCAGCGCACGGACCGTTTCAAGCTGGTGCGTAATGCTGCCGATATCTTGATCACGAGACGTTGGTTAAGGCGGCTGGTTAGATGGCTCTTGGTTGGTTACCAGCGGCTTGGCATCCAAAAAGTAACACGGATGAGCGGGCTGTTGAAACTGGCCGGTCTGGCGCGGACAGAGTCGTTGTTGCCCGAACTTCAGCCTGCGGCAAGGACGCGAGCGAACGGGCGCGGTCAGCATACCCGTTCGACGGTCGCGCTCTTTACCGGCTGCGTCGCGGAGATCTTCGACTGTACGACAATGGCTGCGAGCCAGCGTCTGCTGGAAAGGCTTGGATTTAATGTTTTGCTACCATCCGGCCAGACCTGCTGCGGTGCGCTCCACCAGCATGACGGTGCGCCAGAAAAGGCGCTGGCCCTGATGCAACAGAACATCAAGGCCTTTGATCAGTCGGGCATCGAAGCGGTGGTCTCGACGGCCAGCGGCTGCGGCGCACAGCTGGCAGAATATGCGACGTATTTAGACGGCGAGCCCGCGCAACGCTTTACGAGCCGGCACAAGGATATCTGCCACTTCCTGATCGAAAAGCCATGGCCGCGTGAGCTTAAGCTCAAGCCGCTTGCCGCCAAGGTCGCGGTCCATTCGCCATGCAGTCTGACGCACGTGCTGAAGCAGACGGCGCCTCCGCTGAAGCTGCTCGCAAGGATCCCAGGCATCGAGCTATTCGAACTATCCGACAACGCCCGGTGTTGCGGGGCGGCCGGTAGCTATATGCTGCGCCATCCACGAATGGCCGATGCACTGCTGGCGGACAAGATCGAGTATGTGAGAGGCCAGCAGCCGGACATTCTGGTGACGTCCAATATCGGCTGCGCGCTGCACTTGGGTGCTGGCCTGCGGCGCGCGAACCTGGCCGTACCGGTCATGCACCCGGTAACGCTGTTAGAACAACAGGTCGTGGATGGCTAGATGATAGTGTATGGGTAATCAGCCAGGCAGCGACTCATCCTTGCGACCTCTGCGTGCCCGGATCCGAACGGAACTGGCTTCGCGTACTCTGTGTCTTTTCAGAGGTTTGAGGTGAAACCATCATGCGCACTTACTCATTGCTCGACAGATTTCTGATTGAGGTGGACCAGGCGCTACGCACGGTTTATGGCGCACCACCCGCCGCTGCGCGCCTCAACCCCGCCGAGGCGGTTGAAACCGCCCAGGATGCACTGCCGGCGCCAGCGCGGCGTCTCTCGGGGCGGCTGCTACGCGTTAATCACGCCGGCGAAGTCTCCGCGCAAGGGCTTTACCAAGGCCAGGCGCTCACCGCGCGCAGCCCAAGTATTCGCGATCAGATGCGGCGCTCTGCAAAGGAGGAGAATGACCACCTAGCATGGTGCAATCAGCGCCTTGCGGAGCTGGGAAGCCACAAAAGCTTTTTGGGGCCGCTGTGGTACCTGGGTTCATACGCGCTGGGTGCAGCCGCCGGGCTGGCGGGCGACCGCTGGAGCCTTGGGTTCGTAACGGAAACCGAACGGCAGGTGGTCAGACACTTGGAAGAGCACATGCAGCGCTTGCCCGCAGGTGATAAGAAAAGCCAGGCGATTCTCGCGCAGATGAAGATCGATGAGGCGCACCACGCTCATGCGGCCACGAGCGCCGGCGCGAAGGCACTGCCCGGCCAGATCAAGCGTTTGATGACCCTGATGTCGAAGGTGATGACGCGAACGGCGTATTGGGTATAAAGGCTGTTATGTGGCATGCTGCGGAACGCAAGGACGCGCTCTCCGTGCAGGCCGCCACGCCGTGAGCGCTCGCGTCCAGCGCTCGTTAACAGGCCGCTCTTAACCGTCGACCTTGAACTCAAGGCTTGGCAGCGGCCCTTCCGTGTCCCTTGGCCCGTTTTAGAAGCCTGGTCGCCTTCGTAACGGCCCATATCCTGCCTGCTGTCAGCGTCTGGCGCAGGCTCGGCTTCACATAGGCGTACCGGTAGAAATCCATCACCTCTTGGTTGTCCTTCAACACGCTGTTGATGGCTCTGATATCCGCTGCGGACAGCCGGTCCATCTTCTCGCGATTGAAGTTGTAGATCTTGCGTTCGCCGCTACCTTGGACCGAGCGGGCCTTGAAGGATCGCGTAACATCCAGATCCAGCAATTCTGGCATGAACGCCAGAATTTGGGCTCTCGCCCGCTCGGGCTCGCCGGCGAAGTCTTCGTATCGAAAATACGTGACCCTGTCGAGTTCCTTGATGTTGCGTAACTGATAGTTCGCACACTTCACCCAGAACTCGGCCGATTGGGCGATTTTGCTCTTGTGCCGGCGCCGCCGGCCTTCGCAGAACGCATAAGGATCGCGGATGATCGCGATGAAGTAGGCTGGCTCGAAGGCTTGTTGGATTTCCAGCGCACGAACGAGATTGGGTGGGCTCTTTTCCAAGAGTATGGGTTTGCTCATATCCCATACCTGTTCCCATTTCTCTTTAATGTCCGGCCACGGAAACTGTTTGCTCGGATCCCAGGCCCCGTCCCTCATTATAGGCTTGACTCCCGGCAGGAACTGACCTTCTCCGGGAAGTGCCGAGACTGCCGGTGATGTTGTAAGCAACCTCCAGAGCACCGTGGAACCGGAATAGGGAGGGGACAGAACGAACAAATACCTGCGCATGCTTGTCATCCGAGACGAGTCTCCATCAAACCCCTGCGACGATCACGAGGAGACCGGCTCAAGTGCGCGGCAGATTGCGGCCATAGAAGATCTCCGCCATCTCGCGCCGGATGCGGCGTTCAATGGTCTTCTGTTCCTTCTTGCTGAAGTCCCCCTTGCCGAGACCAAACAAATAGCCGTTCAGGTCGAAATCCTTCAGGATCATCTTAGTGTGGAAGATCTTCTCTTGGTAGACGTTTACATCCATCATCTGGTAGCGTCGCTTGGTGTCCTTGGACAAAAAGTTCTGGATTGAATTGATCTTGTGATCGATGAAATGCTTTTTGCCCCGCACGTCACGGGTAAAGCCACGGACCCGGTAGTCGATCACCACGATGTCCTCATCGAAGCACTGGATCAGATAGTTCAATGCCCGCAACGGTGACACACGCCCGCAGGTCGAGACATCGATATCGGCGCGGAAGGTCATGACGCCCTTATCCGGATGGCTCTCAGGATAGGTGTGCACCGTAATATGGCTCTTGTCCAGATGCGCCACCACCGCTTCCGGCCTGAGTTCAGGCGGCTCATCGCCGGCGGGCTGCTCGGGCACGGCCTCTTCCTCGGCGATCAGCATAGTGACGCTGGCACCCTTAGGGTGGTAGTCCTGACTGGCGATATTGAGCACCACGGCGCCAACCATGGTGGCCACCTCGTTCAGGATCTGAGTCAGGCGCTGGCCATTGTAGGCCTCATCGATGTATTCGATATACTCATCGCGATGCCGCTCGCTGGTAGCGTAGCATACATCGTAGAAATTGAAGCTCAGGGTCTTGGTGAGATTATTGAACCCATAAAGCTTCAGTTTTTTGTCCAGCTTTTTTGGTTTCAAAACGTCACCTCCCATTGGCAGCAAAGTGTTGCCGACAAGCGTTGCTAATTGGCGCGCCGGCCGCTCGAGCCTGGGGCATGCGCCGCGTCGTCCTGTTGCAGGCGGGTGCCCCCTGGATAGACCGTACATGTCATAGTTATCCAGGGCGATGATCGCCTGGCGATCATCCCGCGCAAGCTTCAGACGCAGCGGCCCAAAACGGCGGAGGCGCCGAACACACGCGGCGTCAGGGGCACTTCTCCGCGATTGGCGGATGATGGATCATCTGCACCAGATTGCCGTCCGGATCGCGGCAATAAAAGCTGCGCGCGCCATCGCGATGGGTGCGGGGCGGCTGCTCTATCAGCACATCGTTTGCGCGCAGGAACTCGAACCAGGCATCGACATCTTCTGGCGCACGCATGATGAATCCAATGTGGTCAAGGCGTCGATCGAAATCGGCAAGCACCCGTGCCTTATGCAGCGCCAGATTGTCGCAGCCTCCGGTCAGGTACACGTTGTGCTCATCTGGCCGCCATTCGACCGTGAGCCCGAGCAACTCCACGTAAAATCGCTCGCAGGCCGCCATGTCCACCACATTTAGGGCCACGTGGCGCAGGCCGCCGGTGGCGGATGGGCGCTTCGCCGATGCTCTCTTCATAGCAGGTCCAGCCGTTACCGGGCCTCAATGAGCGCATAGTCGTGCGTGATCTGGGCCGTCTTCGCCAGCATGACTGTTACCGAGCAGTATTTTCCCGCCGAGAGTTCGACGGCGCGCTGCACCTGCTTATCCGAAAGTCCGCGGCCGCTCACCGCGTAGTGGACATGGATGCGGGTAAACACGGCGGGAATCTCATCGGCGCGTTCGGCCTCGATCTCGACTTGGCAGCCCGTTATCGTTTGGCGCGCCTTTTTGAGGATACTCACGACGTCGAAGGCCGTGCAGCCGCCTAGCCCTAACAACACCATCTCCATGGGGCGCGCGGCGATGTTGCGTCCGCCGTGATCCGGCGGGCCGTCGATCACCACCGCATGACCGCTGCCGGTCTCGCCGACAAAGGTCATGTTGTCCATCCACTTAATGCGAACGTTCATCGGAATCTCACGCGCTTCGAGTCAGGAAGGTTCGACAATCGAATTTCCTCACTGTAGATTCAAGCGAACACGGGGACGCAGGCAACAGGAGAGTCGAGCCATGTCGGTGCTACCGCTTAAGAAACCCACTCCCAACCCGACGCTGGAGCGTTTCCTCACGCATTGTCATCGTCGGCGCTATCCGCCGCGCAGCGTGATCATTCACGCCGGCGAACCCGCGGACGCGCTTTACTATATCATCCGTGGATCGGTCAGCATAATGATCGAGGACGATGATGGCAACGCGATGGTGCTGGCCTATCTAAACCGCGGCGACTTCTTCGGCGAGATGGGCTTGTTCGAATCGGGGCAGCGTACGGCCCTGGTGGTAGCGCGGGAGGAGTGCGAACTTGCCGAGATGCATTACACCAAATTTCGTCACCTCGCCACCTCCGACCCGGAAATCCTGTTTATGCTATCCGCGCAAATGGCCAAGCGCCTGCAGCTGACCAACCGCAAGGCCATGGACCTCGCTCATCTGGATGTGACCGGCCGGATCGCGCGTACCTTGCTGGACCTCGCCATGCAACCGAGCGCCATGACGCATCCGGACGGCATGCAGATCCGCATCACACGGCAGGAGATTGCCAAGATCGTCGGCTGCTCGCGCGAGATGGCCGGCCGGGTCTTGAAGGAACTCGCGCAGCGCGGACTCATTAACGCGCGCGGCAAGACTATTGTAGTGCTCGGTACGCGGTGACAGCAGGGCGGGCTTCAGCCCGCCGACTCGCGGCGCGGAAGCGCCAGGCCTCCAGCACTACGCAAAAAGTTCCGCCAGCTTCTTGCCCGGATCGCGAGCTCTCATCAATGCCTCGCCGACCAAAAAACACTGCACGCCGTGCCCGCGCATCAGCGCCACGTCCTCCCGCGTGTGAATACCGCTCTCTGTGATGACCAGTTGGTCACCGCCGATCTTAGACAGTAACTCAAGGGTCGTCTCCAACCGGGTTTGGAAGTTGCGCAGATTACGATTGTTGATGCCGATTAGGGCAACGTCCATTGCGAGAACGCGTTCCAGTTCCTCCAAGTCGTGAACTTCGGTCAACACGTCCATTCCCAGTTCATATGCCAGTCTGGA
>JAPSGG010000369.1 GCA_031177845.1 Chromatiales bacterium | reverse complement strand
CATCCCATTTCACACTGCCAACGCACGCCACGCGCTGATCGCCCGCCTGATCTTGGCGGTGGTCGGCGTGGCCTTCGGTATTGCCCTGGCGACAACTTACACCGATACGCAGGGCTGGCTTGCGGTGGTCGTGTTTCTGGCCGGCTTCGGCGTGGTGCACGTTCCGGCCGCTGCAATCCTTTTCCTCAAACGGAAACGACAAGAAGCCTAGTCTTTACCCGTAGGATCGATGCTCTGATCGCCATTCATCCATATCTTCGGAGGGATAGAGTGCAATGACTTCCTTCTCCCACCGGGAAGAAGGGACGGGGATAGGCGCGGATTAGGGCGAAGGCGCCGCTGGCGTCCGGCGCTTACCAGTCAGCCGTGCAGCGCGGCGGCCTGAACCGCCGGTTCCGACCTATCCAGCACCAGCTCAGTAGGCAGGCGAATGTCCAGCGCAATGGGTAAGTGATCGGAATAGGCAAGATCGTAGACGTGAGTCTGCTCGACGATGAGTCCGGGTGTAACCAGTATATGATCGACCCCCCGCCTAGGCAGCCAGCTTGGGAAGGTATGTAGTTCGCGTTCCGGTGAGCACAGGTGTGTGCTGTTTAATAGAACCTGGAACTCGTCGCTATCCACCCGGCAGTTGAAATCCCCCATCAAGATGACGTGCTCATGCCGGGCCACTTCGCGGGCGAGATACGCAAGTTGCTGGCGGCGCGCTTTAGGACCTAAAGATAGGTGTACGACGGCGACCAACAGTGAACGCTCGTCGCAGGCGTACCGCGCTAGCATTACGCCGCGACCGGGAATGCGACCGGGCAGCCTGTATCCCACCACCTCGCTTGGGCGTGGTCGGCTCAACAGGCCTAGGCTATGTTTGGCAATGTTGCCCAGATCGCGATTGGTCTGCGCGTACCAGTTGTCGAAGCCCGCGCGGCGCGCGAGGTATTCGACCTGATTGATGTAGTCGCTACGTAGGCTGCCGGCGTCCGCCTCCTGCAGCGCCACGATGTCGAAACCGCCCACGAAGCGCGCGATGCTATCGAGATTGCTCTGCCGTCCCTGGAACGGCAGCACGTGCCGCCAACTGCGGGTGAGATAGTGATGGTAACGAGTGTAGGCGATGCCGAGCTGAATGTTGTAACTGAGCACACGTAACCTGGGGCCGATACCGCCTTCGGCGTGGTACGCATGATACTCGGTCTCCATAATTTGATTATAAAACGCCGTGGCACATACCGGCCGGAAAGACTATCGGTCATTATGCGCCACCTATCCCTCCTATTGCACGATCCATCCGCCGCGACCCGCACGAGCCGACAGCGCCGAGAGAAAGGACTTATTGCTGGCTGCTCTCGGGCTTCCGCGTGCTCCTCACTCTCTGAACCTGACTAGCCCGCCTCCTTGGCCACCAGGTAATCGATCACCTTGAGCATCTCTTCATAGCTGCCGGCCTGGCTGGCCGAGGTGCGATATTGACCATCTACTACGACCGAGGGCACGCCGGTTATGGCATAGCGGCGCTGCAACTCGGCCGCGCGTTGCAGCTTGGTTTGCACCTCCAGCGAGTTGTACGCCTTTCGGAAAGCCTCCTCATCCACGCCTTGCTGAGCCAGGAAGCGGGCGATGGAATCCACATCGGTCAGACGCCTGCCCTGCTCGTGCATCGCCTGAAAGAGCGTCTTGTGCACGCGGTCGGCCTCGCCCATCGTCTCCAGGGCATAATAAGCGCGCGCATGCGTGACCCAGCTGGGGTTCAAGACCGCCGGCAGGCGTATGAATTCGGCCATCTGGGGTTTGGATGTCAACCACTGTTCGACGTAAGGTTCGAAATCGTAGCAGTGCGGACAGCCATACCAGAATACCTCGACGACTTCCACTCTGCCTTCATCGACGCTCGTCGGGGCCGGCGGCGAGATGCGCTCGTACTCGACGCCCTCAGCGTATTCTGCCGCGTGAACGCCAACCGCAGCCAAGCACAGCATGCCAATGACCAATCTTCTCATCGAACCGCTCCTATTAGGTGTGTGGGCACATGCTGCCGGCAATGCGCCAGGACTGAAGCGCCGGCCTTTGCCCTGGCTATCTTAGCGTCTGTGTCAGACTGTTGGAGTCGGCAAAGGTGCCCGAAGAAGGTGTGCGGCACAGATTGTAAAGTCATCGCTCCAGTGCCGCCTTCTGCGCCCGATGCAGTCCAGACACATAGCGCGCGACCGCCTCGATCTCCTCATCGGTCATGCGCGCGATGCTGTCGCGCATCATCCCCGCGGGATCGTTATCGCGCTTCCCGGCGCGAAAGGTGCGCAGTTCGCTGGCCACATAGGGCGCGTGCTGATACGAGAGCTTCGGAAACGCGGCCGGCGCGTTACCCTGGCCGGCAGGGCCGTGGCAGGCCATGCAGGCAGGGATCCCACGCTCGGCGATGCCGCCATGATAGATTCGCTTGCCGAGTTGCGATAGTTCCTCTCCCGCAGTGCCGAGACTGGTAGTCTGCGCGGCATAATAGGCTGCGAGGTCGCGCATGTCCTGGTCGCTCAAGCTCCGCGCCTGCGGGCTCATGATGGGATCAGCTCGCGCGCCCTGTTTGAAGTCCTGTAGCTGCTTGTAGATATAT
>JAPSGG010000093.1 GCA_031177845.1 Chromatiales bacterium | reverse complement strand
TCTTGATCAGGCCAAGTCAAAATTTTAGAAAGGCCGCCGGAGCTATTCCTCCGACTGAGCCGACCGCACGTCGGGGGTACGCCACCGGCGCCGCGATGGAAATAGACGTTCCAGAAGTGCTCGGCGGTACGAACGCGGCTCAAAGCATCATCCATGTTTTGCCCATGTCCCTGTTGCTGGGCGCATCGGCTCCATGCTCGCGTCGATCGACTGGCGCCAGTCCGCCAGCATGCTGCGCAGATCCGCCACCTTGTCCGGTATCGTAGAAGCCAGATTCTTCGACTCGCCGATATCTGTACGGAGGTTGTAAAGCTCGATCTCGCCGGTGTCGAAGAACTCGATCAGCTTGTAATCGCCATAACGCATTGCGCCCGAGGAACGTCCGCCGAGAAAATGCGGCTCGGCCAGCGGGTAGTGCCAATAGAGCGAATCGCGTGGCAAACGACCATTCCCGCTCAGGAGCGGCATCATGTTAATTCCGTCGAATGGCTGCTGATCCCGCGGTTGCACGCCGGCGAGCTCTATGAGGGTCGGGTACCAGTCATGCGTGACGACGGGCGTATGATTCACCACTCCCGCGCGTACACCCGCCGGGTAGCGCATGACCAGCGGCACTCGGATGCCGCCCTCATAGAGCGTGGATTTGCCCGACCTGAGCGGCGTGTTCGTGGTGACATTGGTCTCGCCGCCGTTATCCGACGTGAAGACGACCAGGGTGTCGTCGTCTAGTCCAAGTTCCGCGAGCGTCTGCATGATGAGCCCGACGCCGTCGTCAATGCTCTCGAGCATGGCCGCGAAGATCGGATTATTTTTGCTCTTGCCGACTTCAGGCTTGCGCTCGTACTTGGCGACGACATCCGGCTTCGCCGCCAGGTTCGTGTGAGGCGCGTAATGTGAGAGATAAAGAAAGAATGGCTCGTCCTTATGGCGGCGGATGAATTCGACCGCCTCCCAGTTGAGCCGTTCGGTGAGGTACTCGTCCGGCTCTCGCGCTTTTACGTCGGGCATAAAAAAGTAGGGCGCGAAATAGGCACCCAGCGCGATGTGCTGCGTCTCCGAAAGGATGATCTCATCCCAATGGTGCGCTTGGGGCGCCCCGCGCTTCTTATTGTAATCGCCCGTCAGATGCCACTTGCCGACCAGCCCTGTCACGTAGCCGGCGGATTTCAAGCGTTCGTTGATGGTGATGTAGGAAGGGGAAAGGAAGTTAAGGTCGTCCCCCTCCAGGTAGTTGGTGATGCCGGAACGCGCGGGATGTTGACCCGTCATCAGCGCGGCGCGGGTCGGCGAGCAGACCGTAGACGACGCATAGGCGTCGGTGAAGCGCATGCCCTCGCGCGCGAGGCGATCAAGGTTCGGCGTCTCATTGAATTGATTGCCGTAACTACCGAGCGCGCTATACCCGAGATCATCCGCGAGGATGAGAATGATGTTCGGGCGCTTGACCTGCTTGAATGGCGCTTTGCGAACGGCGCCAAGCACGAGCTGCGGGGCTACTGGAGACAGCAGCATCGCACTTAAGATTGCCTTAATCAATTCTCGACGTTTCATCAGCTTTCCCCAGCGTCGGACGGAGACACTTTGTGTGTTTCGGTCAGATGCAATGAAAACAAGGAGGCCACTAGAGGGGAGTGAGGCAAACGCTAATCTTCGGGATCCTGGCGCGGCTCACCTCAGCATGCCGCGCGGGTCTCCTCGACGTTTACACCGCAGGCATCCGTAAATGAATGAGAATTTCACCCAAGTACGTAACTTCAAGGCATTAGGAGACTTACCACCTCCTAGGGCTCAGAAAGGTTGGCCATAACCCACGTCAGATGCGTGCAGGGTGATCAGCCCCGTGGCACAGTATTCAAGCATTGCGCCGAGCGCAAACGAACAGAGGATCAACACACGCGATCTTTGATATTGCCATCGGCAAGGCCTTGCAGCGATCGCCGCAACCTATCAGGCACCTAGCCCTTTCATCTACAGTGCGCGGATAAACGGTAGATTACAGTCGACAGAAGGCACCTTCCATCACTTGGCATTCAGCACGCGGTCTATGCGCCCGCACATGCCAGGCGAGAGGATCACCTGCGCTTTGCCTCTGTCATCGCGAATATGCGCATCGGCTCCATACTGGCGTCGACGCGAGTGCGCCAGGTGTCCAGCTTATCGCGCAGATCCGCCACCTTGTCCGGCATCGTGGCCGCAAGATTTCTCGATTCACTGATGTCTGCCTGCAGATCGTATAGCTCAACCTCGTCGGTGTCGAAGAACTCGATCAGCTTGTAGTCGCCAGCGCGAATCGCGCCCGAGGATCGCCCGCCGAGAGAGTGCGGTTTGGCGAGGGGGTAATGCCAGTACAGTGTATCGCGCCTCAGTCGACCGCGCCCGCTGAAGAGCGGCACCAAGCTTAAACCGTCGACGGCCTGTGGGTCACGCTGTTGTACGCCAGCCAGCTCCATGAACGTCGGATAGAAGTCGTGGGTAACGATGGGGGTATCACTCACCATTCCCGCGCGGATACCTGCGGGATAGCGCATCACCAGTGGCACTCGGATGCCGCCCTCGTAGAGCGTTGACTTGCCCGTCCGCAGCGGCGCGTTCGTGATTTCGCCGCCATTATCCGAGGTGAAGATCAGCAGGGTATTGTCGTCCAGGCCAAGTTCCTGGAGGGTTTGCATGATGCGTCCCACGCCCTCGTCGATGCTCTCGAGCATGGCTGCGAGCACTGGTTCGTTTCCATTCCTGCCGGCTTCCGGCTTGCGAGCGTACTTCGCGATCACCTCGGGCTTCGCCGCTAAATCTTTATGCACTGCATAGTGCGAAAGGAAAAGGAAAAATGGCTGGGCTTTATGGCGTCGGATGAACTCAATCGCCTCCAAGTTGAGCCGATCGGTGAGGTACTCGTTCGGCTCGCGTGGCGCGACCTCAGGCATGAAGAAGTAGGGTGCGAAGTAGGCACCAGATGCGATGTACTTCGTCTCCGAAAGGATGACCTCATCCCAATTGTGCAGTTGAGGCGCACCGCGGTCCTTGCTGTAGTCGCCCGTGAGGTGCCACTTGCCGATCAGCCCCGTGACATAACCGGCCGATTTCAAGCGTTCGTTGATGGTGATATAGGCCGGCGCAAGGTAATGTTCGTCATGCCTGTACAAGTAATTCGTAATCCCTGAGCGTGCCGGGTGTTGACCCGTCATCAGCGCGGCGCGGGTTGGCGAGCAGACCGCGGCCGAGGCATAGGCGTTCGTTGAGCGCAACCCGTCGCGGGCGATGCGGTCCAGATTGGGCGTCTCATTGAACCGATTACCGTTGCAGCCGAGCTGACCGTAGCCGAGATCATCCGCAAGGATGAGGATAATATTCGGGCGTGGGGCCTGCTCAATCGCCGCCTTGCGAACCGTCCCCAGCACGAGCTGCGGCGGAAGCGCAAGCGGCAACATCGCGGTCAGCAAGGTCTTAAGGACCTCCCGGCGTTTCATAAGTCCCCTCCCTTTCTGGCTGAAGCTATTTATGCATTTCTGTAAAAAGACTCAAAACACGAAGGCACTGCATTCGAGTAGAGTCACGTACTGCGTGATGGAGGACGTGTTTCGTTACTGGCGTTCATAGATGAGCGTGCAGCCTCGAATCCATTGAGCCAGGCGCGACAGCATCATTCCGTGGAAAATTTATAGATCGTCGTCTGTCTGTACTTCTCGCCCGGGTGGAGAACCACTGAAGGGAAATGAGGCTTGTTTGGAGAATCCGGGAAATGCTGCGCCTCCAGACAGAAGCCGTAGCGGTGCGCGTAAACTTCGCCGCCCTTGCCGACAATGCTGCCGTCCAGGAAATTGCCTGAATAAAACTGTATTCCGGGCTCTGTGGTGTAGACCTCCATCACCCGCCCAGAGATGGGCTCGATAACCCGGGCAGCTAGCGCGAGCTTGCCGCCGCCGTTGCTAAGTACCCAATTATGGTCATAGCCCAGGCCGAATCGGAGTTGTTCGTCTTGCTGATCGATCCTGGCGCCGATCGACGTTAGCTTGGTGAAGTCCATCGGCGTGCCTCTGACGCTCCTTAGTTCTCCAGTGGGTATGAGACCCTTGTCCACGGGGGTAAATCGATCTGCATTGAGCATCAGCTCATGGCTCAGGATATTGCCTGTGCCGGCGCCTGCGAGATTGAAATAGGAGTGTTGCGTGAGATTGACGATCGTGTCCATGTCGGTTATCGCGGCGTAATCGATCCTCAACTCATTGTTATTCGTGAGCATATACACCACCGTGACAGACAGATTGCCTGGGTATCCCTCCTCTCCGTCATGGCTCAGATAGGTGAGTTGTAGCCCCACGTCATCTTTGCTGGTCACACCTTTGGCCTTCCAGATCCTCTTATCAAATCCTACAACGCCCCCATGCAGGTGATTTTCGCCGTTGTTTTGCGCAAGCTGATAGCTCGTGCCGTTCAGCGTGAAGCGACCTTCCGCAATCCGATTTCCATAACGGCCGATCAAGGCCCCGAAGTAAGGATTGTCCCTTAGATAACCCTCCAGGTTGTCATAGCCTAGGACCACATCCGCCAGCTTGCCGTCGCGATCCGGCACTTGCAGAGAGACCACTATGCCGCCATAGGTCATGATTCTTACCTCTACACCTTTATCATTCGTCAGCGTGTAGAGATCAATGGGAGCCCCATCCGCTGTCTTCCCGAAGGCTTGTCTTTCAATTGTCGGTTTAGCCTCTGTCTTAGTGATGCCCCCCCACAACGGCCCAATTGAAATAATCAACCCCAGAGCGATCACGGATCGCCTCGAAAATGTCACAACCATTTCCTCCGGATTATTCGTACAACAGGAAAGACTTACCGTGCTGGTACAACTTGTCTGAATGTTCCCTCTGGCGAGCGCGGGAGGGTACCCGACAGGTTAAGGTGGTGCAATGGCCGAGAGTGGCCCCTGCTTGGCCCCCTCAAACCCGGCTCTCGTCCGTCAGCGGGGCTGGGAACATACATGAAACGACCCTTAGTGTCTTGCACTATTCAAAAAGCCCGTGAGTCTCGGTTTATTTCGGAGAAAGCTACAAATTAGAAGGCCACCACCGGCTGGGTCTCGGCCAATTCACCAGAACGACGATACTTTGCGCGTCCTTACGGATACTATGGCTAGGAGTCTGCTGCTAACAAAGTGTGCTCCTGCCTCAAAGGGGCGATGCGCAACCAATCGAATTGGGCGGCAGCGCCGTCCACCCCTCCGGATGTCAGCGCAACGCGCACGGCGTGATCCCACGGCGGCAGGATATTGCCGTTCTCATCACCGACCTCTTTCCAGTTGCGCCCGTTGCCTACGGCAAAGCGGAACCGACGACCGTCCGTGGCGGTCATGCGCAGATGGACTAACGGTGACCTCGGCGCATTGGCTATCGCGATGGTTTTGTGGTCATTCTTCTCACGCCTCCACACGATGACCTTACCACCGCCGACCGCGATTCCGAGCGCGTTCGCGTTATCACCGTAGGCCGCCAGGCCCGCAAGCGTACCCTGTTTCATCCTACGTGTGTTCATTGCAGTCGTCGCCACGTAGTTGCCAACCGTCGTTGCTCTTGCCACGACTGCGCCGATCACGTCGTGCGCGCGCGAGTTCGTTGGTGATAGCGCCAGCCAACCTCTGCGTGCCTGTTCCATGCGAGTGGATGGCTGATTCGCCTGCGGCCATTGCCAGCCGGGCCTCAAGCGCTGGGAGGTAAAATCATCGACGAATGAATGATCGGTATGGTGATCTGGCGTTTCGCGCGATGCCAGCGTAAGTCCGCTCGGAACAATGGCATCGATCGTGGGCCACTGATTCGCGCCCCACTTGACTTCAGCGAGAAGTGCCTGACGCCCAATATATGGGGCATTCTGCTGGTAGGCGTGATACAGCAGATAATCGCGGCCACTTGCATCGGCGACGATGCTGCCGTGACCGGGGCACTTCCACATCTCGTTGCCTTTAAGGATCGGGTTCGCTGGATTCTTTTCCCAAGGACCGAGCAAGTAGGGCGCGCGGGCCACGCCCAAAGCGTAATTGCACTGAATGCTGCAGCAGTCATCGCCGGAATAAAACATGTAGAACCAGCCATCGCGCCGCAAAATAAATGGCCCCTCGACCACCTTGGCTTCCCAAGGAGCATCATTGCGGATCAACTCTGTCCGCGGGCCAATGAGCCGTAATCCATCGCGCGATAATCTTTGCGCCCATATAGCCGTCGGCAGGTTGCGGGTGTTGCCACCCCGTTTCCAGACGAGGTATCGCCAGCCGTTCTCATCCGTCAGTGCCATGGGATCGATGGACCCAAGCTTTTGGCAGACGAGCGGGCCGTGATCCTTGTAGGGTCCAATCGGTCGCCGAGCGGTCGCTACGGCCACGCAGCGAGGCCCACCTATTTTGCGGCCGACGTA
>JAPSGG010000368.1 GCA_031177845.1 Chromatiales bacterium | reverse complement strand
GCCTCTGGGATGGCGTGTCTTCCGCGATCCCTTGTCCACCATGATGCTTCGCGCGACTCAGATCGGCGGGAGTCATCCCGCCTAACGCAAATACTGGCATAGCCGCCTGAATACACAGCTCGCGGAAGACACGCCATCCCAGAGGCTTGGCATAAGGGTGGCCGGGCGTCGCCCTGACCGGAGATACCACGGCGAAATCGGCATCGATGGCGTTGGCGCGCGTGATCTCTTCTGGGTCATGACACGAGACCGCGACCAGACAGTCGCGCGGAAGAGGTCTCGTCTGCATCTCGGCCAAGCGTGCGCTGTTCAAGTGCACCCCGTCCGCATTCAATCTCAGCACCCATTCCGGTTCGCCGTTGAGGAGCAAGCGGGCGCCATACGCGTGACAGCGTTCGATGGCCGCCTGCGCCAGCTCGAAGTAACGGCTGGCCTCCAGACCCGGGACGCGCAACTGAACCAGTCTTACGCCTGCGCGCAGCGCGGCTACCAGACGCGTGATAAACAAGTCAGCATCACGCCCAGGTTCCGGCGTGATTAGGTAGAGATCGGGCAGGCTGAGCGCCTTTAGTATCGGGTAATTGGCGGCTGGGAAAGTAAACCGTGACAGTTCCCGCGGCGCGACCCAGGCGATCGCTTGATGCTCGCGACCGTGAGGCTCACCAGCATAGCGCGTCACCTTCCATACATCCAGGAAGACGGCCTTGTCCGAATACCGGTGGCGGACCTGAATGAGGGGCTCAAAGGTCTGCGCTTGAATAGTCAACTCCTCGTACAGTTCCCGACGCAGCGCATCCTCAGCTGACTCGCCAGGCTCCGCCTTGCCGCCGGGGAATTCCCATTTACCGCCCTGATGAGCATGCCACGGACGGCGCGCGATCAAGACGGCTCCGCTCTCGCTAAAGATCGCGGCGGCCACGACGTGCAGAAAATCTTCCCTTCTTTCCCCTTTCCCAATGGAGGGCTGGGGGGGATTTGAAGTTTCAGCTTCGGTATTCCGCGTTGATGCGCACATAGTCGTACGACAAGTCCGAGGTCCAAACGTGGAAAGCATGGGCGCCACGATGCAGATCGACCCCAATCGCGATGTCCGTTTTTATCATGACGCGCCGGCCCTTGGCCTCGGTGTAATCGCCAGCGACCCCGCCCTGCCGCACCACGCATACTTGATCGAGGAAGATTTCCACGCGCTCAATGGCCAGCGCCTCGATGCCGGCGCGCCCGACGGCAGCGAGAATCCGGCCCCAGTTCGGGTCGCTTGCGAAGAAGGCGATCTTAACCAATGGCGAATGGGCGATGGCAAACGCAGTGCGCCGCGCCTCCTCGGCGCTGGCTGCACCGCATACGTCCACGGTGATGAACTTAGTCGCACCCTCGGCGTCGCGAACGATGGCTTGCGCCAATTCGACCATGACTTCAGTCAGCGCCGATTGCAACGGAGCGCGGAACTCGGCCGAGCCTGCCTCGATGACCACGTCTGATTTGCCGGTTGCGATCAATACGCAGGCGTCATTGGTGGAAGTGTCGCCGTCGACAGTGATGCGATCGAACGAAGCTTCAACCGCCTCGTGCAATAAGTCTCTCAGCAGCGCGCGCGGTATAGCCGCGTCAGTTGCGATGAACGCCAGCATGGTCGCCATGTCGGGACGGATCATGCCAGCGCCTTTGGCAATGCCCGTTATCACGACGGGCTTGCCATCGAGGATCAGCGTGCGCGAAGCGCCTTTCGCAACGGTGTCCGTGGTCATGATCGCGGTAGCCGCAAGCTGCCAAGCGCCGGGGACGAGCTGTTCGAGCGCCGCTGGGAATGCCGCGATGAGCTTGTCTGTCGGCAGGCGCTGGCCAATAACGCCGGTGGAAAATGGGAGCACTTCATCTCGACCACAGCCGGCCCGCTCGGCTAACTTCTGACAACACACTATCGCGTCTTCGAGGCCGAGCTTCCCCGTGCCGGAATTGGCATTGCCCGCGTTGATCAGCAAGTAACGCGGTGCGGCGCGCGCAAGGTGTCGTTGGGCGACGATGATCGGCGCAGCGCGGAAGGCGTTTCGGGTAAAGACCGCAGCGACATTGCTATCCGGGGCCATCTCGATCAGGGCAAGATCCGAGCGACCTTGGTAGCGAATGCCGGCGGCAACGACGGATAGTCGAATGCCATCTACCGGCAACAGTTGCGCGGGGGGCTGCAAACCGACGGCCAAAAATCCCCCTCTAAGTCCCCCTTTGCCTAGGGGGGAGAATTTTACCCCCTTTTACTAAGGAAGTCCCACGTAAGCGCAGGGGGATTTTTACGTCAACCGGCCGTGGCACTGCTTGAACTTCTTGCCCGAACCGCACCAGCACGGTTCGTTGCGGCCTATCTTGCGGCCCTGGCGCCGATAGGGTTGCTGCTGCGCGGGCTCCGGCTCGGCCTCGGCGTCAGGGCCGGCCTGCGGGTGCGGAGAGCTGTCCGCGTCCGCATGCTGGTACTGCACATCCGGCTGTGGCTGCCGATTGTGTTCTTCCATTTCATCCAATTGCTGCGCCGAGCGCACCTGCACCTTCACTAGGATCGACGCCACGTCGTGTTTAATCTGTTCCAGCATCTGCTGAAACATCGCGAACGCCTCGCGTTTGT